>DAONZY010000028.1:0-30726 GCA_035407085.1 Deltaproteobacteria bacterium
GCAAAAGCTTGGCTTGTGTCTTTGTCTGTCTGGCTGGATATTTCATGTTGCAGATTAGCGGTAATTGAACTAGATTGCATGAGATTCCTTTAAAGACTTTGCATTTATAACGCTGAAAAGAGGTGCACCATGCGAGCTGTTATTTGCGGATTCCTGTTGCTGATTTCCTTTCTGTTTGCTATCCCGTCACCTGCTCCGGCATCTTCATCAGTATCCGGCCTGGAACAGGCCCTCTCCAATGCGCTTGATCTGTGGCGTGAAGGTCGCTATGAACAACTTTACGACCAGTTGTCCAATCGCGGCTCTGTTTCACGGGAACAGTTTGTTGAAACCATGCGTTCAAGCAGCACCAAACCGGCCTGCTGCTTTCAGAAAATCAGCAATTTCAGCGTGTTGGAGCAGAAGAAGAAAAGTGCGACCGTATATGCCCGTATCGGGTTGGACTCAACCCCCGACCGTTCCGGTTCCGTGACCAGGGAGTTCAAATTGAAGAGGCATAATAGTGAATGGCGCATGCAGATGAACGATATTCTTAAACTGGCAGGAACCCGAGCGAAAAAGCACCGTAAGAAGATTGTCCGCAGGCACTGAGCCCAGGAGGGAACATGGATTTAATAAAACGAACTCCGCTCTATGAAAAACACCGCCTTATGCAGGCACAGATGGCGCCCTTTGGCGGATGGGATATGCCGATCCAGTATGGGAGCATCATCGCGGAACATGGTTGGTGCCGCAGTAGTGCCTCCCTGTTTGATATCTGCCATATGGGTGAGCTGCTGTTCACGGGAGATGTCGGCGCCAGCGGCCTGGAGGATTGTTTTTCTTTTTCCGTGAAAACAATCCCGGTCGGCAGGTCACGTTATGGCTTCCTGCTCAATGCCAGTGGAGGAATTATAGATGACCTGATTGTCTTCCGCCTGGCAGAAGAGCGGGTGATGATTGTGGTCAATGCGGCGACCACGGATAGCGATTTTCAGGTGATTCAGAGCCGTTTGAATGGCGGTTGTTTTGAGGACATCACTGCCAAGACCGGCAAGCTGGATCTCCAGGGGCCGTTTTCACGAGATGTGCTGGTTTCACGGCTGGATGCCAGAATCAGTCAGATCCCATATTTCAAGTTCATGCCCATGGGTATTCTGGGGGTTGAGGCGCTGATCAGTCGCACTGGCTATACCGGCGAGCTGGGTTACGAAATATTTTTACCTGTCGAAAAGGTCGGAGAACTGTGGGATCTTCTGCTGGAAGACGCGCGGGTTAAACCGGCAGGGCTGGGTGCCCGTGATGTACTCAGGCTGGAGGTTGGTTATTCTCTTTGCGGTAGTGATATTGACGAAACAATAACACCGCTGGAGTCCGGGCTGGAGATGTTTGTTGATCTTTCAAAACCGTTTGTCGGTCGGGAGGCTTTGCTGATGTCGGGCAAGAGCGGCCCGGCCAGAAGGAAGGTTGCTTTTCGGGTTAACGGCCGCCGCTCACCACGGCATGGCTATGAAATCTGGTATCAGGGACAGCCGGTGGGGCATGTCACCAGCGGTGTGTTTTCCCCCATGCTGTCAAGCGGGATTGGAATCGGTCTTGTAAGGGGTGATTTGGCACAACCGGGGCTGCAAATGGAAGTATGCCATGAAGGCATCAGCATGGAGGTGCAAACCTGTGTCCTGCCTTTCTATACAGGCGGTTCGTTAAGAAGTTGAGATCAGGTCGTTAAGGGCATTTTTGCTCCGGAGTTTCCGGATGCAGACTGAATACAGATATCAGGAGGCAAGTGATGAAGAAGATGGTTATTTGTACGGCGGTGCTGGGTGTTCTGGCCTTTGGTGCTGTGGCGGCCCAGGCGGTGGAAGAGATGCGCGAGGGCAAGTGGGAGATTTCCAGCACTGTAGATATGCCGGGTATGCCTTTCAAAATGCCGCCGACAGTGATGACCCATTGCTACACCAAAGAAGATGTGAAGGACAGGAAGAAGGTTGTTGCCAACCAGAACAACGATTGCAAGGTGACTGAAATGAAAACCTCCGGCAACAAGGTGACCTGGAAGATGAAATGTACCGGCCAGAGCAAGGGTACTATGAGCGGTGTAACCATCTTCGGTAAGGACTATTATAATTCCACCATGAAGATGCAGACTGAAGGGCACAATATGACGACCAAGGTCAAGGCCAGGCGTATTGGCAACTGTGATTGAAACCTGATCAACCTGTTGAACACATGGTTTTGAATGGAAAACCCTGTCGCCAGACAGGGTTTTCTGGTTTATAATCCCTAACGTCTTGCCTGATTGAAACCACTCCCGCAGCACTTTCATTTAAACAGAAAATTTCATCGCAAGGAGACCGTGCATATGTCCGAAATCTATTTCAACAAGGATCATGAATGGATCAGGGTGGAAGGGCGCTCCGGCAGAATCGGCATTAGTGAACATGCCGCACATGCCTTGGGGGATGTGACCTATGTTGATCTGCCCAAGGTGGGGGGACAACTGAGGCAGTTTGAGGTTATGGCCGGCATCGAGTCGGTCAAGGCCGCCAGTGATATCTACGCGCCAGTTTCAGGAAAGGTGCTGGCTGTCAACCCGGCCATGGACACAGCGCCGGAATTGGTCAACCAGGATCCGGAAGGTGAGGCCTGGATGGCGGAAGTCGAGATTTCCGATCCTGCGGAATTGAAAAAACTGATGAGCAGGGAGCAGTACGAGGAATACCTCAAAACATTGTAGGGGCAAACCTTGTGTTTGCCCGATGGCGGGCGATTACAAGCATCGCCCCTACGGGAGACTTTTCATGACCGACACCCACTATTGTCCCCACACCCCTGTGGAAATCAGGGAGATGCTGGCTGTTATCGGTGCTGGCGATGTGGAAGAACTGTTTGCCCCGATTCCGCCCGAACTGCGTGCCAAAACCTTCAATCTGCCGTGCGGCATGTCCGAATTCGAGGCCTTTGGCCATATGAAGTCTGTTTCCGGAGCAAATGCCCGAGACATGTTGTATTTTATCGGCGGCGGATCCTACGACCATAATATCCCTGCCGTGGTTGACCACCTTTCGGGGCGATCGGAATTTTATACCGCCTACACACCCTACCAGCCGGAATGCTCACAGGGAACGTTGCAGGCGCTGTTCGAATACCAGACCGCCATCTGCCGCTTGACCGGTTTGGATGTCTCCAACGCCTCGCTCTACGACTGCGCCACTGCCTGTGCAGAAGCATCACTGATGGCCATGCGCGTCACCGAACGTAAAAGAATTCTGGTGGACGGCTGTGTCAGCCCTTTCTCTCGGCAGGTGTTGAAAACCTATCTGTACAATCTTGATGTGGAAGTGGTTGAGATCGAGCCGCTGGATGGCCTGCTCAACCGGAACCGGCTGGCCGGTCTGCTGGACGACGGCGTGGCCGCCGTCTTGGTACAGAATCCCAATTTCTTCGGCGGTATCGAGGATTTCAGCGCCCTTGCCGATCAGATTCATGCCAACGGCGCACTGCTGATTGCATCCGTCTACCCGATATCGTTGGGGATGCTGAAGTCTCCGGGCGAGATGGGGGTTGATATCGCCATCGGCGACGGCCAGAGTCTGGGCAATCCGCTCTCCTTCGGCGGTCCCTCCTTTGGCTTCATTGCCGCCCGAAAGTCCCATATCCGCGATATGCCGGGCCGCATTGTCGGCGAGACTGTGGACCGGAACAACAAGCGCGGATATGTGCTGACGTTGCAGGCCCGCGAACAGCACATCAAGCGCCAGAAGGCCACATCCAACATCTGCAGCAACCAGGGCTTGTGCGCCCTCCGCGGTTTGATCTTCCTCTCTTCTGTCGGCAGGGAAGGGCTGACGGAACTGGCCCGGCTGAACCGGGACAAGGCTGAATATGCCAAGTCGCAACTGGCAAATATCCCGGGTGTAAGCGTGCTGAAGTCAGCCCCGACCTTCAACGAGTTCACCGTATTCCTCCCTGTCCCTGCCGATCAGCTTGTCCTGGCGCTGCTGGAGCAGGGAATTGCCGCCGGTGTGCCGCTGGGCGAATATTACGAGGGTTCGGACAATGTCATGGTGGTGACGGTCACCGAGAAGAGGACGAAGAAGGATGTCGATGCGCTGGTCAAGGCTATGGAGGTGGCGCTATGCAGCTGATCTACGAAAAATCCGTCCCTGGGCGCAAGGGTGTCAAACTGCCGCTGTCCGATGTCCCAGCTGCATTGCCTTTGCCGAGTGATCTGCTGAGGAAAGAGGCCGCCGCACTACCGGAAATTTCCGAGCTTGATCTGGTGCGGCATTTCACCAACCTCTCCCGCCGCAATTTCTCGGTGGATACCAACTTCTATCCGCTCGGCTCCTGCACCATGAAGTACAACGCCATGGTGCTGGAGAACTCGGCCGCGCGGTTCGCGCCTTTTCACCCGATGACCCCCCTGCTTCCCGGGGGCGAGGAATGCTGCCAGGGCAGCCTGGGGATGCTGTACGACCTGGGGCAGATGCTGGCCGACATCACCGGCATGGACGAGGTGACCACCCAGCCGCTGGCCGGCGCGCACGGCGAGATGACCGGCATCATGCTGATCGCCGCCTACCACAAGTCTAGGGGAAACAGGAAGAAATACGTGGTGGTGCCGGATTCATCCCACGGCACAAATCCTGCCTCGGCGGCCATGGCCGGCTTCGAGATTATCACAGTGCCGACCGCCCCCTACGGCGACATGGATATGGAGCTCTTCAGACAGGCCATGAACAGCGAGGTGGCGGCGGTGATGATGACCTGCCCCAACACGCTGGGGTTGTTCAATCCGCATATCAAGGAAATCTGCGACATCGCCCATTCGCATGATGCCCTGGTGTACTATGACGGCGCCAACCTGAACGCCATTCTGGGCAAGGTAAGACCGGGTGATGTGGGGTTTGATGTGGTGCACCTCAACCTGCACAAGACTTTCGGCACTCCGCATGGCGGCGGCGGTCCCGGCGCAGGGCCGGTAGGGGTAAAGAAGGCGCTGATTTCGTTCCTGCCCCTGCCTCGTATTGTCATGGACGACGAAGGCCTGTTCAGGATTGAGAAAGCCAACAGGCAGTCCATCGGGCGCACGGCCAACTTCTTCGGCAATTTTGCTGTGATGGCCAAGGCCTATGCCTATATCATCATGTTGGGGCGTGAGGGATTGATTCAGGTTTCGGAGCAAGCGGTGCTGAACGCCAATTACATCAAGGCGAGACTGAAACCATACTACGACCTGCCCTATGACACGACCTGCATGCACGAGTGTGTTTTTTCGGCTTCCAGGCAGATGGAGCATGGCGTGCATGCCATCGATATCGCCAAATTCCTGATTGACCGCGGCTACCACCCGCCAACGGTCTATTTTCCGCTGATCGTCAGGGAGGCGATCATGATCGAGCCGACCGAAACCGAGAGCAAGGCCACCATGGATGCCTTTATAGAGGTGATGATCGAGGCTGCCAGGATGGCTGAGGTTAATCCGCAGGCCTTGCATGATGCGCCCGTTACAATGCCTGTCACGCGACTGGATGAAACCAGAGCAGCCAGGCAACAGAAAATATGCTGTATGGACTGAGGTGGCCAGAGATGTGTAGATATGATTTGATAAAAAAGTGTCTGTTATTGTTTTTGTTATTGGCACTGCCAGGTTGCGCAACGATCAAGCTTGGCAGCATTCCGGTCCCTGAGGACACAACCCGGTTGCGGGTGGTGGTTTATCCGGTCAGCGGAGCGGTGGATCGGGGTGACTGGGGTAAATCCACCCGGGAATTTCGTAATGCAACATACAGGCAGATGAGTCGTGTGCTCAGTCGGTTCGGCGCCTATCAGGTTGTCAGGCAACAGGAGGTCAAGGCTGTCCTGGGCGAGCAGGCCCCGGCTGGCTGGCAGCTTTCCGGCAACGACTGGCGGCTGGCCTTTGACCTTGGCAGGGCGCTGTATGCCGACTATGTGCTGGTGGTGGAACGCGGCTCGCTGGGTGAGCCGCACTACTATTTCACTACTACCCTGCTGAACGTGGCTACCGGTGCCCGATATGCCGTCAATATCAACCACACCCGTGAGCCTGGTCCCGGGATGCCGCGGCTGCCCCAGGGGACGGCCCGGGAAGCCTACCGTGAGCTGTTCCGGGATGCCAAGGCCGACTTGCTGGCAACCGCGCTCAGAAAAGGGCGTCGGATGATGCTGCGGGAACCGGGTGAGGATCGCAGCAGGCAGGAGGATGCATCACGTCGTGAGTTGGAGCGTGCCAGGCAGGAGGCTTCAAAGCAGGTTGTAAAGGCACCACGTCAGGTACAGTACCGGGAGGCTGAAAAAGCCCGGCTGCCGGATGCCGGTCTGAAAAAACTGATCGTATATGACCTGAACGCACCGGAAGCATTGCAGGTGGCGGCGCTGATCCTTTCCGAGGCATTGCGGGAAGAGATCCTTAGACGGGGTACATTCAGCGTGATTAACCGGGAAAACCTGGCCCAGATTATTGAGGAATTGAAGTTCCAGCAATCCAGCCTGGTTGACCCGAATCAGGCGGTCAGGCTCGGCAAGGGTGCTGGGGCCAGGGAGGTTCTGACCGGCAGTATCGGGCCGATTGGTCAGATACTGATGCTTCAGTCCAAGCGGATCGAGGTGGAGAGCATGCGCAATATCTCGGCCGCCTCGCTGAAAGGTGAGCCGGGGCGTGAGGATAATCTGCTGGAACGTCTGCCCATGCTGGTGGATCGGCTATTTGCCCCGGAGAAATGATGCAGCCACCTTATGATGTCTGGCGACTGATTGATACCGGTCCGCTTTCCGGCGCGGAAAATATGGCCATTGACGAGGCTCTGCTACGCTGCTTTGATCCAGCCGCATCTCAGCCTGTGCTGCGCACGTATGGCTGGGATCCGGCCTGTCTTTCTCTGGGGCGATTCCAGAAGGCGACCGCGCTGGATCTGGAACATTGCCGGGAGGCCCAAGTCACGTTAGTCAGGCGCATTACCGGCGGCGGTGTTATCTATCATATCGATGAGTTGACCTATTCAATTATCTGTTCACCGGAGCAACTCCCTGCCGCGGCATCGGTGAAGGAGTCTTTTCGCGAATTGACCGCCTTTCTGCTTGTATTCTATAACAGGCTGGGTTTGAAGGCCGGTTATGCTGTTGACGGCGTGGACGACCCAGCCAGACTGGGAACCAGAACGGATTTCTGTTTTGCGGGACGGGAGTCGTTTGATGTCATCATCAACGGACGCAAGATCGGCGGTAATGCCCAGCGGCGGATGAAGCAGTTGGTTTTCCAGCATGGTTCGATCCCAATTATGAACCGCTCCAGGGAGGGGCTGATGTACATGCGGGACAACTCCCCGGAGTATGCTGCCGCTACGGTGAGCCTGGCAGAATTGGGTGTTGTCCAGAATCGTGAGCGGCTTTGCCGGGAGTTGGCCGCAGCCTTTGCGGACACAGTGGGTGTAAGGCTGGTCCGGGAGGGGCTTTCCTCAGCGGAAAAAAAATCTGCAGAAATGCTGCTGTTACGGAAGTATGGCAGTGATGCCTGGAACATGGAAGGGGTGGAAGATGGTGGGGCTTAGGAAACCGGACTGGCTGCGCAAGAAGATCTGCGCCTCCGATCAGACGGCCATGCGTGGCCTGCTGGCTGAGTTGCAACTGAACACGGTCTGCCAGCAGGCGCTTTGCCCGAACATATCGGAGTGCTTCGGTTGCGGCCAGCTCACCTTTCTGATACTGGGCAGGAACTGCACACGCCAGTGCCGTTTCTGTAATGTGGACAAGTCGTTGCCTGAAGCCGTGGACCATGGTGAGCCGCTCAGGGTGGCCGAGGCGGTTGCCCGGCTGGGGCTTGGGCATGTGGTCATCACCAGCCCGACTCGCGACGACCTGGACGATGGCGGCGCCGGGCATTTTGCCACCACCATTCTGTCAATCCGCAAAGAATCGCCAGGTACGCGCATCGAGGTGTTGATTCCCGATTTCAAGGGCAGTTGCAAGGGGCTGAAAGCGGTGCTGGAGGCTGTCCCGGATATTCTGGCCCACAATCTGGAAACGGTGCCACGTCTGTATCATATCCGCAGCGGGGCTGATTATGACCGCTCAGTGGCGTTGCTGCGTCGGTGCCGGGATCTGGCCCCGCACGTTCGCGCCAAGTCCGGTATCATGCTGGGTCTGGGAGAGACGCGGGAAGAGGTGCTGGCGGTTTTTGCCGATCTGCGTGAGGCTGGCTGTACCTATCTCAGCATCGGCCAGTATCTGGCCCCCAGCCGGAGACATTTTCCGGTTCAGGAATATGTTCATCCCGATGTTTTCGATAATATGCGTGAAGCGGCTCTGCAGCGTGGATTCAGCCATGTGGAGAGTGGACCGTATGTGCGCAGTTCCTACCATGCGGCGGATTATTCTTGAATCGGTTTTTGCTCGTACAGTTGTGTGCTGAGAAAACTCCTTTTGGAAAGGAAGAGCCATGAACAGTATTTCAGTCACAAGGGTATTACTGGTTCTGGGTATGTTATTGTCATCTTTGCTTATGTACGGTTGCGGTGGTAACAGGCAGGTGGTGCGGGAAGACGTTTCAAGGGAAACGGATGTCGCTGCTGATTATCCGACAGCAGATGCGGATAGTGTAACGACCTCAAAGACCGCCAAACGCGTGCATAAAACGGTGCTGCAGATCCTGAACAACCTGGAGAATACCGGTTACAGCCACCGTCCGTTTTTTGCGCAGCCTGATTTCAGAAGGCTGGCAGATGCGCCCAGCGATCAGCGTTTCAACCTGTTTCTGGATTGCTCCGGTTTCGTGGGTTACTATGTGCTGCAGGGCGTTGCAAAGGCAAACTTCAACCAGTTGCCGCGCGGCTTTTCCTGTGGCGCTGACGCAAGGCCGCTGGCCGCCGATTTTGTGGATCTGGCCAGGCTGCTTCCCAAAACCAGCACCTGCTGGAGCGTGGTTGATGATCTTTCAAAGGTTGCCCCGGGTGATGTGATTGCCTATCTGCATGAGGAAAACATCGATCCGGCGTTGTACTGCTGCAGTGATGCCAGCGGTAAGACCCGCAGGATCGGCAGCGCCCCGGAATGCACGGCGCCGGAACGGGTAATTCGCAAGACCCGCAGATACAGCAATGGTCGGCGCATGAATACGGGTCACGTGCTCTTTGCCATTGGCAAGCCTTACCAGAATGAGGATGACAAACGCCGCAAGGAGTGGGTTGTGCCGGTAGCCGATTCCACCACCTCTCCACATATGTCGGACAGCCGCAGCAAAGGGCACCGCAATTCCAGATATGGCAAGGATGGCAACCGTTACACCGCCTGGGATCGCAGGAAAATGACCTGCCTGGACGCGGCGCAGCCACAACGGCAATATAGCTGCGTCTTCGGTGAGGTGGAACGCTGTCAGGGAAAGGGCGGGGATGTCAGCTATGAATATCAGTGTCGACAGTCGGAACAGAAGCTTGGCAGTGTTAGCCTGGACAGTGTAACGGTAAATTCGCCCACCGGTGTCGGCGCCGGACTGATTTATATCAGGGATGACATGCGTGGTTTCAGAAACAGCGACGGCGGCTCTTTGAAACATGCCACTGTGGTGGTGCTGCGACCGCTGGATTGTGACGGGTCGCAATAGTTCGGCCGACTGGGGTCATGATACAAATTATTTAACAGCAACACATGGTTTTGAAAAAAATCAATGGGTTGAAATGTTCTGTTTCACCAAACTAGGGAGGTGTTTATGAAGGTGGTGGCATTCAACGGCAGCCCAAAACGCGAAGGCAACACCTGGCATGCGCTGAAAATGGTTACGGAGGAACTCGGTCGGGAGGGTGTGGATACAGAGATTGTTCATGTCGGTAACCAGGCTGTCAGGGGGTGCATGGCATGCGGACAGTGCTTGAAAAACAGTAATGAAAAATGTGTTCTTGCCGGTGATGGGGTGAATGAATGGATTCAGCTGATGAAGCATGCCGACGGGATCATTCTCGGCTCGCCTGTTCACTATGCAGCCATTGGTGGAACAATGAAGTCATTCCTTGACCGGGCCTTCTATGTTGCAGGTGTCAACAAAGGTATCTTCCGTCACAAGGTCGGGGCCTCCGTGGTTGCTGTAAGGCGCTCAGGCGGCCTTCCGGCCTTTGACCAGTTAAACAATTACCTGATGTATTCTGAAATGCTGATCCCGGCCTCTAACTACTGGAATGTGATTTATGGTCGGACCCCTGGGGAGGCACTCCAGGATGGGGAAGGGGCTCAGATTATGCGCACGCTCGGCAAAAACATGGCATGGCTGCTTAAGCTGGTTGAAAATGGCAGGGGAGTTGTGCTACCTCCCGAGAGCGAACCCAAGATGCTAATGAACTTTATTCGCTGAGATGGAAGATTGGCAGATGTCGAAAGCAGGAAGCAAAAACGCCTTGAATCATGCATGGATTCAAGGCGTTTTGACGTTTGGTATGGCAAGTGTATTTAGCTGCCCAGCTCCTTTGACCGCTGGCAGGCCGCGTCGACGGCATTCATAACCGTGCCCCTGAATGCCCCGACTTCCAGCGCATGCAGGCCGGCGATGGTGGTGCCGGCGGGTGAGGTGACCTGCTCGCGCAGCAGGGCCGGGTGGCCGCCGGTTTCGTGCACCATGCGGGCCGTACCGAGCACGGTCTGGACAGCCAGGCTGGCAGAGATGTCCCTGGACAGGCCGCATTTCACCCCTGCATCGGATAGCGCTTCGATGAAGGCGCAGACAAAGGCCGGGCCGCTGCCGGAAAGGGCAGTTACGGCGTCCATCAGTTTTTCTTCAACCCGCACGGTGTCTCCGGCCAGCGCGAAGATCTGGTCTACCAGGTTTACATCGTCTGTCGAGGCGTTTGCCCCGGCGCAGATGGCGGTTGCTCCAGCGCCGACCAGTGCCGGTGTGTTGGGCATGACCCTGACTACACGACTGGCAGGAGCAAGTCCGGCTTCGATCATGTCGGTGCGGATACCGGCCATGATGGTGATGACCAGTTTTTTGTTGTCGATGGCTGGAGCCAGGCCTTTGATTACGCTTTCGGCAACCTGGGGCTTGATTGCCAGAATGACGATATCAGCGTGTTGGACCGCATCCGTGTTCGCGGCATGGACTGTAACGCCGTATTTTTCTGCCAGGTGTTCCCGCCGTGCAGCCATTGGCTCGGAAATGTGGATGGTAACTGCGTTTACACCGGTCGACAGCAGGCCCTTCAGGATGGCCTCGGCCATGTTGCCGCCGCCGATGAATGCAATGGTGTGGTTGGAGAGCATGTCTAACCCCCGATCTGGTTGTCTGTGATGGATGATGCGGTAACGGCCTTGTTTTCTGATTTGTCACCGCTGCTGCCGGTGCTGGTGATCAGCATGACGCCGATGCAGACCAGGATGATGCCGGCCCAGCGCTGCATGGAGATCTGCTCGTTGAGCATGTACTTGGCCAGAATCGCAACCAGTACATAGTTGAGAGCCTGCATGGGCAGGGCGACGGACAGATCCTCCCAGGAAAGCACTGCTAGCCAGAGGAAGAAAAAAACAGCCAGCATAGCCGTGCCGAAGATCAGCTTGGGGCAGGTCATGGCGCGCAAGGCTGCATCCATGATGCCGCGCAGGTTCATGGCTGAAAGATCTCCGATTTCCTTCATACCCTTGGTCAGCAGGATGTCGCCGATGGTGCCGGCTGTTACTGCTATCATCATAACAACGATGGTTTTAAGCATTGAATTTCCTGTCTCCCTGATAGTTTACCAGTTCAATCCCGAGTTGTTCTAGTTTGTTGCGAATACGCAGGCTGAGTATGGCGTTCAGTTCTTCACCGTGACGATAGTCAGGCATGCGTCGGGTGATTTCCTCATCCGGAAGTATGCCGGGGTGGAAATAGATTTCCGTTGTCCCCTCCTGCAGGCCGTCCAGGATCTGGAGGATATACTGTTCGGTCATGCGGCCGGAGTTGAGTACCCCTTTGACTTCGCAGGCGTGTCGAAGGCCAAGCCTTTGCAATCTTTCGGCACAGTTGGCTGACAGCCGGCCGAAGATGAAACTCTCCACCGTTTTTCCCAAGATGCGTGCTCTGTCAAAGCTCAGATTATGCCCCAGTCGCTCTCTGGAAAGGCGGAAGCTCTTGATGCCGTATGCGGGCATCAGTTCGGTCAGGATCTGAAAAACCGTGGGATGCTGGTGGATGTTCAGATGGCCATCGATGTGCGTGGGTGTTATTCCGGCATCAATCACGCGCCTGATCTGGGCTTCAATTTCGGCCCGCAGTTGTGGATAGAGCTTTTTATTGAAAAAATAGCGCATGCCGGCAGCCACCGCGTTGTCGGTAAAGCAGCCTTGCGGATCAACCAGTCCCGGTATCTGCGGGTGTGGCAGCACGGAGTAACCGTGAACCAGGGTCAGGTGCAGGCCGACCTGTAATCCCGGATTGCGCTGTGCAATTGTGACCGCCTCTTCAAATGCCTTGCCGCCTGGCATGATTGATGCGCAGGTGAGTATTCCTTCCCGCCATCCCTTTTCCACGGCCCAGTTAACCCCGCAGGAAAGCCCGAAATCATCGGAGGTTATGATCAGTTGGCGGGCCATGGCCAGCTTACTTGCATTCTGAACAGGCATCTTTGCGTTTGCGCATGTAGGCCAGGTATTGCTTGCCTTCTTTGAGCAGTTTGGTGCGTTCCTCACTATCCACCAGCATCCTGCCGATGCTGCGCATGATATATTTTGGGCGGAAATAGAACTTGTTGTAGAACTCCTCAACCGAGTTGAAGATCTCCGCATTGGACAGGTTGGGGTAGTTGATCACGCACTTCTGGTGGCCGCTGTCGTCCAGGAAGTTGTCGGAGGCGATCCAGCCCTGTTCTTTTGCCATTTTGTAGAACTCTGTCCCGGGGTAGGGAGAGGCCAGCGAGGCCTGAACCGAATTCAGGTCCATGTCCTTGGCGAACTGGATGGTTTCCTGGATGGTGGCATGTGTCTCGCCCGGCAGTCCCATAATGAAGGCCCCGTGGATAGAAAGCCCCAACTTCTTGCAGTTTTTGCTGAACTCCAACGCCTGTTCCTTGGTGACACCCTTCTTGATGTTTTTGAGGATCTGGTTGTTGCCGCTCTCGAAACCGACCACCACATGGCGTAGTCCGGCCTCACGCATGATCTTGAGCGTCTCAAAGTCGGTGTTGGCCCTGGCGTTGACGGTCCATGAAATGCCCAGCGGCTTGAGCAGTTCAGCTACGGATCGGGCGTGTTTCCGGTCGGCACTGAAGGTGTCGTCGTCGAATGACAGCTCGCGCATTTCCGGGATATTGTCCACAATCCATTTGACTTCCTCGTATACATTCTGCGGGGAACGGGTACGCATGCGCTGTCCGGAGAAGGTCTGCGGCCAGAGGCAGTAGATGCATTTGGATGGGCAGCCGCGGCTGGAGTAGATTGAAACATAAGGATTTTTGAAGTGGGGGATAATATAGTCCTTGATCGGCAGATCACGCTTGTAGATCGGCGCCACAAAGGGCAGTGCGTCCAGGTCTTCGATCATGGGGCGGTCGGGGGTGGCGAAGTACTTGCCGTCTTTCATGAAACTGATGCCGTCCACCTTGTCCCATTCCCGTCCTTCGCAAAGTTCCTTGGTGGAGTAGTCGAATTCGCCCCGGCAGACAATATCGATGATGCCTTTGCCGGCCTTGAGCGATTCCTCTGGCAGAATGGTGACATGCGGTCCGGTCAACACAGTAACGATGCCCGGCTTGACCTCCTTGATGCGGCGTGCGGTCTCGATGTCGATCATCAAAGTCGGGGTGGAGGTATACATGACCACCATGTCGTAGTCCCTGGCAATATTGATGCAATCCTCAAGGGTCAATTTCTGCACCGGTGCGTCAACCACCCGGCTGCCTGCGATCATGCCGGCTGGAAAACAGAGCCAGGTGGGATACCAAAATGATGTGACCTCACGTGATGCCTGATAGCGTGCACCGGCGCCGCCGTCGAAATCTTCGAATGTGGGTGGATTCAGGAAAAGAGGTTTCATTGCAACTCCTTATGGCTGTTCGCGAAAACCGTTAATTTACAGGCATATATCCGGTAAGTCAAGGTTTATCAGCCTTTGTCCGGTGTTTGAATTCTGTTGCATGTCTGCCGGAAGGGGTTGAACATTTAACTTCATCATTGCCACATTATGTGATAATTGATGCATACGAATGGGCAAACCAACAAACCGGAATATCTGCTTGAGACAGATCAGCTCCACGCATCTGTCTAATGGTTTTCTGGTTAATAGTAAAACAAATATAAGGAGATTCGTTAATGAACCAGAGGAAGCCGGAAGTAACCTTCAAGTACGTTTTTAACTACGGATTCAACCCATCTTATGTCAATGGAGCCCAGGGCGGTTTTTCACCCCGTGGCGAGATGGTGATCAATTTTTATCTGGAGCGCCAGGCGCTGCCCAATGCCGTTACCCACGAAATCACTCCCGATGGCACCATTGGCCGCGAAACAGAAGTCAGCCCGGAGAACCTGAACAACAGCCTGGTGCGCTTCATTGACACCGGCGTTGTGATGAGCTATGAAAATGCGCGCATCTTCCATTCCTGGCTGGGTGACAAGCTGCGCGAAGTGGAGTCGGCACAGGCCGCCAATGCGGAGTTTGAAGGCGCGGAAGGCGCCGGACAGGCGTAACTAGAAGTATCCGTTGACCGTTATGGGTTTTTGCAGGGGCGATTCATGGATCGCCCCTGCGTTTTCATGCCCCTGATTTTCCGGAGGCAGGGTGAACGATGAACAAGTCATTGTGGCCAACATCATTAATTCTGCTGGCAGTGGTTTTTACCCTTCACCTGTTTGTGATTTCCGCCGGCGCCTTTTCCATTCCAGAGCGTCTGGAATTTGAGATATCCTATCTGGGTATTCCGGCCGGCCATGCCGTACAGCAGGTTACCCGCGAGTCAGGTGAGATCCGCATCGTTTCCACGGCCCGTTCCGCTGACTGGCTGAAACTGTTTTTTCCTGTGGATGACCGGATCGAATCGGTACTGGTCCAGGCTCCGTCGTTGAAGATCGGCGTGCCGCGTCTGTACCGTGAACGGATCAGGGAAGGCTGGACCCGCTTTCACAAAGATGCGGTTTTCAACCGGCAGACAATGGAGGTGACTACTACGGACCACCTCAAAAAAAACGTCTCGGTTCAGAAGTTCAGTCCGCTTACCTATGACACCCTCTCAAGTTTTTTCTATTTTCGTTCCGTTGAACTCAAGGTCGGCACATCCAGTTTTATTGATATCTTTGACTGCAAGCGGATCTGGAATACTGAGGTGCAGATCCTGCGCCGCGAAGAGTTGAAAACCTCGCTGGGCAGCTTCAAAACGGTGGTTGTCAAGCCGATCCTCAAATCAGCCGGCATCTTCGCCCGCACTGGCGAAATGCATATCTGGCTGACCGATGATGAGCGCCGTATACCGTTGATGATGAAATCAAAGGTAAAAATCGGCAGTATCAAGGCCACATTGGTGGGCGGCAGTTACTGGCCTAAAAAGCAGTAATATCGCTTTCCGTGCCCGTTGGCCGTGTCTTGATGGTCGTATCAGGAGAAAACTATGGCAGCCTATAAAAAGCCGCGCACGGTGCCCCTCTCAAGGGAAAAGGCGGATGAGCTTGTTCGCCAGATGAAGGGTGAACAGGCTGCGAATGAAAGCTACCGCTCAAAGTCCCTGCGTATTCATGGCTGGATCTGCGCCAAGTGCGGCCGCGAGTTTGAAGCTGCCAACCTGCACCATCTCACCGTCCATCACAAGGACGGCAACCACCATAACAACCCTCCCGATGGTTCCAACTGGGAAAATATCTGCGACCATTGCCACGACGATGAGCACAGTCGCGGCCTGCTGGGTGAGTATCTCAGCAAGGATTAAGGTCTCCCGCCTCCCTTTTTTGACATCCCG
The DNA here is from genome assembly GCA_035407085.1 of Deltaproteobacteria bacterium. Lineage (GTDB taxonomy): Bacteria > Desulfobacterota > Desulfuromonadia > Geobacterales > Pseudopelobacteraceae > JBGSQR01. Next base: position 15,900 of record DAONZY010000028.1, read on the forward strand.
CATTAATGCCGTAAACTTTCCATGTGCAAGACAGGGTTGAAAAAAATCTTTGCCACACATGGGGGTGCCGCATGTCGTTTTCGTTCGATCGGATGAAGGTCAGAAGTAAGCTGTTGCTGATTACCGGCATTGCCTTTGCCGGTGTGACCCTGTTGAGCGTACTAGCGCTTTTCTCGCTCAAGGATCGCATGATGGAGGAAAAGCGGGTCAAGACCATGCATGTAGTCGAAACCGCCCACGGCATGGTGGATTATTACTACCAACAGGCGCGGGCCGGCAAGATCAGCGAGGATGCGGCCAAACAGTCCGCCATAGCCTCTGTAAAGGGGCTGCGTTATGACAAGGGGGCGGAATACTTCTGGATCAATGATATGCATCCGCGGATGGTCATGCATCCGATTCGACCGGAGCTTGATGGCACGGACCTGAGTGCTTCCAAGGATCCCAGCGGCAAACTGTTTTTTGTCGAGTTCGCCAATTTGGTCAAGAGCAGCAAGGCCTGATTTGTCGACTATCAGTGGCCCAAACCGGGCCACCAGCAGCCGGTGCCGAAGATCTCTTACGTCAAGGGCTTTGAGCCCTGGGGCTGGGTGATCGGTTCCGGCATCTATGTGGATGATGTCAATGCTGCCTTCTGGCAGCAGGCCCGCGTGTTTTCTGTTCTGGCGTTTATTGTCATAGCCCTGATCGTTGTCATCTCCTATCTGGTGACCAGAAGCATCCTCAGCCAGCTTGGCGCTGAACCTTACCAGGTGACGGACATCACCAGGCGGGTGGCGGCCGGGGATCTGAGTGTGGATATTGAGAGCAATGGCGACAAGGAAAGTCTTCTTGCGGCAGAGAAGGAGATGGTTGAACGCCTGAGGGAGATAGTCAACGATATCAAGATTGCCTCCGAAAGCTTGGCCTCGGGCAGTGAACAACTCAGTGCCAGCTCCGAGCAGATATCGCGCGGCATGTCCGAGCAATCCGAGCGTGCGGCACAGATTGCCAGCTCAACCGAAGAGATGTCCTCTGTCTCGGAAAATATCAGCAGCGACATCCAGTCCATTGCCCAGTCATCCAAGGAAACGACCGTCGGCTCCGATCACATCGCTGCCGCGTCCCTGGAACTGGCCAGTCTGGCCGGCAAACTCAAGGATGTGATCAGCAGATTCAAGGTTTGACGAAAGGCAAGTGATAAACGGTTCTTTTGATCAGTTTTGCCGGGTGCCGAGATGCTGGAACACTTTCAAAAATTGAGACTCAACGTCAAGATTGCCCTGCTGGGTGTCGGCGGCGTGCTGTTTGCGGCTGTCGCGCTCCTGGGATTGGCGGTGTGGCAGAGCGGCCAGTACAACCGTTTGGCTCAGAACGAAGTGGAACAGCTAATCAGCGCCGATCTGGATCACATTACCGAGGGTGTTTACAACCTGGTACGTACCGAAAATGAAGCCTTCCAGCAGCAGGTCAGCTACAATCTCAAGATTGCCCGATACATGCTTAAAAATGCCGGCGGAATCAGTTTTTCGCCGGAAACAGTGCGCTGGAACGCCGTCAACCAGCTCAGCCTGCAGGCGGTAGATGTACGGCTGCCAAAGATGATGGTGGGAAACCGCTGGCTGGGACAGAACAGCAGCATCTCTGTACCAACGCCACTGGTGGACGACATCTCCAGCCTGGTCAGTGAAACAACCACGGTTTTCCAGCGTATGAACCGGCAGGGCGACATGCTGCGCGTGGCCACAACAGTGGTTGGGAAAAACGGCAGACGGGCCATCGGCACATACATCCCGGCCATTGCCCCTGATGGCACAAAAAACCCCGTAATAGAGATGGTCACGCGCGGTGAGACCTATCATGGCCGCGCCTTTGTGGTCAATGACTGGTACCTGACCGCCTATGAGCCGATCCGCGATGCCACGGGCGAGATCGTTGGCATGCTTTACGGCGGTGTGCCCCAAAAGTATGTGGAGGCACGCCTGCGTCAGGCCATCCTGCAGACCCGGGTTGGTAAGACCGGCTATGTCTATGTGCTCAGCGGCAAGGGTATTGATCGCGGCCGCTACATCGTTTCGCATCGGGGCGAGCGGGACGGTCAGACTATCTGGGAGGAACGGGATGGCAGCGGCCGGCCGATTGTGCAGGATATCATTGCCAGGGCGCTGTCGCTCAAGCCGGGTGAACTGGGCACGGAGCATTATCTGTGGAAAAACCCGGGTGAAAACGACTATCGTCTGAAGGTAGCCCGGATCGCCTATTATGAACCGTGGGACTGGGTGATCGGAGTCGGCACCTACCAGGACGAACTGCAGATGTACCGGACCGTGCTGAGTGAAGGACGCTACCGCATGATCAGCACCATGGGCCTCGCCGGAGTCGGCATCACGCTGTTGATCGGGCTGATCGGCGTCTGGGTGGCCTGGACGATCGTCAGGCCGGTCAGGCTGATGACCATAGGGGTTGAGCGGATTATTGGCGGCGATCTGGAACAGCGTATTCCGGTTCAGTCGCATGATGAGATCGGGATTTTGGCCGATGCGTTTAACCAGATGGCCGGTCGGCTTAAGGATACCATCAGCGGACTTAGGGAAAGCGAGGCCAAGTACCGCAGTATTTACGAGAACTCGGCCGAGGGAATCTTTCAGACCTCCATCGATGGCCGGTTCCTTAACGTAAACCCTGCACTGGCCAGTATGCTCGGTTATGATAGTCCGACCGATCTCATCAATAGTGTCAAGGATCTGAAAAAGGATTTCTACGTCAATCCGGATGACAGGGATCGTTTTCTGTCTATTCTGATGAGGCATGGGACGGTCAACGCTTTTGAAGCCCAGTGTTACTGTCGCGACAGACAGGTGATCTGGCTGTCCTACAGTGCACGTTTGCAACGGACCTCAGATGGCGCCCCGCTGCTGATCGAGGGGTTTGGTGTCAATATCGATCAGCGCAAGAAACTTGAACAGGCTCTGAACCATTCCAGAAATTATCTGGAAAAGATCATCAATACGATTGCAGATCCAATTTTTGTCAAGGACAGCCAGTTCAGATGGGTGATGCTCAATGACGCCTACTGCAATTTCATGGGTTATGCGCGCGAGGAGTTACTGGGCAGATTTGATTATGATTTTTTTCCCAAAGAGGAGGCCGATGTCTTTCGTGAAAAGGACCTGCAGGTATTTGCCTCCGGGGACGAGACGTTCAACGAGGAGTTTTTTACTGACCGCAGCGGCACCCACCATGTAATTCTTACAAAAAAATCGCTGTATGTCGATGAACAGGGTGAAAGATTCATTGTCGGCATTATTACTGAAATCACGGAAATGAAACGGCTGGAGGAACAGTTGCGCCAGTCCCAAAAGATGGAAACAATCGGCCTGCTGGCTGGCGGGATATCCCACGACTTTAACAATCTGCTGACACCAATCCTGGGCTATACGGAACTGCTGATGCCCGTTTTCCCGGAAGGCGACCCGAACCGGGAAAAGCTTGCCCAGATTCTGCATGCCGCAGAGCGGGCCCGTGATCTGACCAGGCAGCTTTTGGCCTTTAGCCGCAAGCAGGTTATGGAGTTGAAGACCATTGACGTCGGCGAGGCGATACTGCGTTTTGAAAAGATGTTGCGCAGCACCATCCGTGAGAGTATCGAGATCGAAATTCATATCGCACCTGATGTATGTCCGGTGCGGGCGGATATTGGACAGATCGAACAGGTGCTGCTGAATCTTGCTGTCAATGCACAGGACGCCATGCCGGAAGGCGGCAGGCTCACTGTGGATGTACAAACCGTGCTGCTGGACCAGTATGGCACCGCTGGCAAACTGGAACTGGCGCCCGGTGCCTATGTGAAAATCTCGGTCAGCGATACCGGCAAGGGGATGGATCATGAACTGATGGAACATATCTTCGAGCCGTTTTTTACCACCAAGGAACTGGGCAAGGGAACCGGGTTGGGGCTTTCCATGGTGTATGGCATCGCCAAACAGCACGGCGGTGCGGTCAACGTCTATTCCGAGTTGGATCGCGGCAGCATTTTTGTTGTATATCTGCCATGTCTGATGCTGGATGGTGGGCAGCAGGATGAGCCAGTTACTGATCATGACAGTGTGCGGCACGGTTGTGAAACAATCCTGGTGGTGGAGGATAACGAGATGGTGCGCATGCTGGCCAGTGAAATGCTGAAAGGCCTGGGTTACAAGGTGTTGGTGGCCGAAACCCCGGAGGTGGGCATCAAACTTGCGCGTGAGCATGATGGTGATATATGCATGCTGCTGTCCGATGTGGTCATGCCCAACATGAATGGCATGGAGATGTACAATATATTGAAAAAGGATCACCCCGGGCTGAAGATCCTGTTCATGTCCGGTTATACCAGCGAAGTGATTGCCCATCACGGCATTCTGGAAAAGGGGCTTAATTTTATCCAGAAGCCATTTTCACTGGCAGATATTTCCCGCAAGATACGTCAAGTGCTTGATAGCTGAGCTTCCATGTGACACCTGCCGCCTGTACCACTTACAACCGCAACTACTGCCTGCCAAATCAAGTTCTCAGCTTTACAAAATACTGTCAGAGTGCCGACAGACGATGTTTGTGTTTGTAAGTCATTATCTTGACATTTCATAAATTTGACCATATATTATCTAGCATACCCACGAGTCTGTCTGGGAAAATTCCGCCGTCCGTAAAAGGTCTTTATGCAAAATTTTGGATCGTTACTGATTATTGACAGTGACCGCAAGAGCCGTGATCTTGTGTCAGCTTTTCTGACTTATCAGGGGTACGAGGTGATTTCGGACGATGGGAGCGCCGGGGTTTTTGACACGATCAGGGAGCGGCGTGTCGGTATCACCATTGCCGAACTTTCCTGTTTGAAGTCGTTTGATCCGGACTATCTTGCCAAGGCAAAAAAAATCAGTCCCCAGATGGTGCTGATCGGCTATGGCGATGAGGATGCGTCCCGCCTGCAGTTTGGGGAAGATGGCGTCTTTTTTGTTTCCAGGCCGCTTAATCTGGATGAGCTTGAGAGTATCGTCATGCGTGCCCGCGAGTTCCAGGCCATGCACCAGTTTGATGAGTCGGGTGATACAACGCGCCAGTCCCATGTGCTCTGCTCCACGATCATCGGCCGCAGCCAGCCGATGCAGGCGTTGTTCGAAATGATCGAGAAGGTGGCGGAGTCGAATGCCACGGTGTTGATTCAGGGGGAATCGGGAACCGGCAAGGAGTTGGCTGCCCGTGCCATTCACCAGTTGAGTGGTCGCAGCAGCAAGAACTTTGTGCCGGTCAATTGTGCCGCCATACCGGATGATCTTCTGGAAAGCGAGCTGTTTGGACATGTCAAGGGTTCTTTCACCGGCGCTTATGCCAACCGGGCCGGTCGTTTTGAGATGGCTGACAAGGGGTCGCTGTTTCTGGATGAAATTGGGGATATGAAGGCCAATTTGCAGGTAAAGCTTTTACGCGTCTTGCAGAATCGTGAAATCGAGCCGGTTGGATCCACCAAGTCCCAAAAGGTTGATGTGCGTATTATTGCCGCTACCAACAAGAATCTGGAAGATATGGTACGGACCAAGGATTTTAGGGAGGACCTGTATTACCGACTTTCGGTGATACCGATCGTGATTCCGCCGCTACGCGAGCGTCGAGAGGATATTCCCCTGCTGATTCACAATTTTCTGGCGGTATTCAACAGTGACAGAAAACACGCTGTGAACGGTTTTTCCCGTGATGCACTGGATATACTATGCAACTACGAATGGCCGGGCAATGTGCGCGAACTGGAAAATTTGGTGGAAAGGCTGGTGATACTCAAGAATAGCGGTTTTATTACACCTGAGGATTTGCCGGACAAATATCTGGCCGGAAAGTTGCATTCACAGATTCAGGTGCCAGCGCTGCCCCTGATGTCGGAGGCGACTGATGTGCTGCCTGAAGAAGGGATCTGTCTCAATACGGCAGTGGAACAGTTTGAAAACAATCTGATCATGCAGGCGCTGGCCCGTACCGGCGGCAACAAGAAGGAAGCTGCTACGCTGCTTAATCTGAAACGGACAACCCTGATCGAGAAGCTGAAGAAAAAGAATCTGGTGTTCAGCGAAGAGTAGGTGACCGGATGTCCATTACCAATATCGAACAAACCAGCCTGATTGCCGCACTGTTGGAAAAGCGGGGTCGCGAGACTGTCGCTGCGGAAGTCCGTCAGCAGGGCAAGTTTGCTGAAAAGCTGGATAACGCACTGGACAGCGGTGGCAGGTCTGTCACGGTTGATCCGGCGGCTGCCCGTTCCCTGGCTGAATCGCTGAGTTTGCAGATGCTGAGAACCACCCTTTCCCTGTCCGGTGAACAGCCGGCTGTTCAGTCGGCCAATCCCCTTGCAGATCGCCACGCTGCTGTAATTCGAAACATGATCGATGCCTATGCATCCAACCGCGGGCCAGAAGCATCACCACAGCCCGATTCAGCCGCCACCCCCGCACAGCCTCTTCCGGAGCCGGATCGTGTCGCTCCGGCCGTGTCGGTCAAAACCAGCGTCCGACAGGAACGGGGCAGTCAGTGGCTTGATCCGATCATCTCCAAGGCCTCCAGCCGTTATGGTGTCGATGCCGCCCTGATCAGGGCCGTCATCAAGACGGAAAGTAATTTCAATCCCAACGCGGTTTCCCATGCCGGCGCCCAGGGACTGATGCAGCTTATGCCAGGCACGGCCCGCTCGCTTGGCGTGGCGGATTCCTTTGATCCGGAACAGAATGTCATGGGGGGCACCCGTTTTCTGCGAGACCTGCTAAACCGCTACGATGGTGACCTGGACTCGGCTCTGGCTGCCTATAACTGGGGGCCAGGCAATGTGGACAAACGTTCGGGACGCATGCCCCGTGAAACGCGGGAATACCTGGTCCGGGTCAAACAGCTTTACAGCACCTACTCTGCATGAATTATTAATACACTGCCCGCTTACTTCCGACTTGCATCACCAATCCCCGAAGTGTAATATTCCTGATTCATCCCAACTGGTTCAAATCAAAGTACATGATAAAGGATTACCATGGCATCACATGATATCACCGATGGGCCTTTGCCCAATCCCGGCGCGCTGATGTTCTGCGGTACAGCCTCCGATGTGGGCAAGTCGATCATTACCGCCGGTTTTTGCCGTTCGTTGTTCAAACGCGGCATCCGGGTGGCCCCCTTCAAGTCACAGAACATGTCCAACAACTCCTTCGTCACTCCGGAAGGTGCAGAAATTGGCCGTGCCCAGGCCATGCAGGCCCAGGCTTGCAGCATCCCTCCCCACACCGACATGAACCCCGTGCTATTAAAGCCCAATTCCGATACCGGCAGCCAGATTGTTGTCCAGGGGCGGCCGGTGGCAAATATGAATGTGCAGGAGTACGACGCCTACAAGCCCCAGGCAATGCTGAAGATCGAAGAGAGCTACCGCCGGCTGCGACGGGATTTTGAATTTGTTGTTATTGAAGGGGCGGGCAGTATCTCGGAGATCAATCTGAAAAAAAACGATATTGCCAATCTGCGTATCGCTCTGATGGCCCGTTGCCCTGTGTTGTTGATCGCAGATATAGATCGGGGCGGTGTCTTTGCCCAGATCCTGGGTACACTGGAACTGCTGGAACCGGAGGAACGCGCCTATGTTGCCGGCGTGATAATCAATAAGTTTCGTGGAGATGCCTCGATCCTGACCCCCGGCATCGAGTTCATCGAGGCCAGAACCGGAGTGCCTGTGCTGGGTGTGCTTCCCTGGCTGCCCGAACTCTGTTTACCGGCAGAGGATAGCGTGATCCTGAGCAAGGGTGACAGGCTGGCTGCCATGCAGGCGGGACAGAATTACATCCGAGCCGGGGTGATCCGTCTGCCGCGCATCTCCAACTTCACCGATTTCGATGCGTTGCAGGCCGAGGATGATCTGCTGCTCAGCTATGTCAGCAAGCCGGAGGAGTTGGAAGGCTTGGATATGCTGATCATTCCTGGCAGCAAATCCACCATCCCGGATCTGAGCTATCTCAAGGCACACGGTTTGTTCGACGCGGTTCGTCGCTTCACTGGCCGGATTGTCGGCATCTGCGGCGGATACCAGATGCTGGGTGAACGCGTGCTTGATCCGGACAGCGTGGAATCATCCGTGGCCGAGGCCGAAGGCCTGGGATTGCTGCCAGTGGAAACGGTCATGCTGCAGGACAAACAGACCCATCAGGCCTGGGCAGAGCTTGCGCCTGCTGCTGCCTCGCTGGCGCAGGGCTGTTTCGGGAAAATCAGCGGATACGAGATCCACATGGGCAACAGCAGTTACACGGCCAAGCCGGCTCCGTTCGCCCGGATTACCAGCCGTAGCGGTGTGGGCGCGGATGTTGAAGACGGCTGCGTGGCAGACGAGGGGCGTATCTTTGGCACCTATCTGCATGGTGTCTTTGATAACGATACATTCCGCGACAGCTACCTGAACGCGTTGCGTGCCGAGAAAGGCCTGCCGCTGGTGACGCAAGAGACCAAAAAACCGGTGCACAACCCTTTTGACATGCTGGCCAGCCACATGGAGCAGCATCTGGATATGGAGCGCATCTTCGATATCTGCGGAATCGGCAGTGATCGGGCCTGATCCGCTGATATTCGCTCTGGCCGTGGCTGCTGATCTTGTTGTGGGCGATCCGCGCTGGCTGCCACATCCGGTGGTGTATATCGGTCGACTGATATCCTGGTTGGAAACTGTTTTGCGCCGGATGATTCGTCACGAGCGTGCTGTCGGCGTGCTGCTTCTGCTGCTGACCGTATTTATTACCGTTTTCTTGACCTGGCTGCTGCTTTACGCCTGCTGGACTCTGTCGTCGTTGATGGGATTTGTGATGGCGGTGTTTCTGAGCGCCACCTGTCTGGCTGCCCGCTCGCTGCATGCCGAATCCGCCGTTGTTGCTCAGGCGCTGGATGCCGGCGATATTACTGTCGCCAGACAGCGGCTTTCCTGGATTGTGGGGCGTGATACGGACAACCTGGATGAGTCCGAAGTCTGGCGCGCCCTGATCGAGACGGTTGCCGAGAATACCTCGGACGGTGTGATTACGCCCATGTTCTGGCTGACAATCGGTGGTCCGGTGGCTGGCATGGCTTTCAAGGCGGTTAGCACGCTGGATTCGATGGTCGGCTACAAAAATGAACGTTATCTGCATGTGGGGCGGGCCTCAGCACGCATGGACGATCTGCTGAATTTTATTCCGGCCCGGCTTACGGGCCTGCTGCTGATCATCTGCGCACCCCTGTGTGGCTGTTCCCTGTCCGGCGGCTGGCGGATATTCCGGCGTGACCGCCGCAATCATCCTTCGCCCAACAGTGCCCATCCCGAATCGGCTGCTGCGGGGGCCCTGGGCATCAGACTGGGAGGGACGTCGACCTATGGCGGAAAGGTATCCTCCAAGCAATTTATTGGTGATCCGCTTAATCCTATTGATGGCCGCGCCTACCGGGGCATGATCAGGCTCATGTACACTTCTGCACTCTTGATGGCCCTGATCTGCACTGCACTGGCGGTTGGTATGAAAGGTCTGTTATGTCAATAAAGTATGACCATGGCGGCAATATTTTTTCGGTTGCCCGTCAGAGGGGGATGGATACCTCACGTGCGGCCGATTTTTCGGCCAGTATTAACCCGCTGGGCATTTCCCCGGCGGTCAGGCATGCCATTGTGGATGCTATCGACAGCCTGATCCATTATCCAGATAACAACCAGTCCGAACTCAAATCTGTCCTGTCCGAAGTGCACACACTTGCGCCCGATTGTTTTGCCGTTGCCAATGGTTCCACCGAGATCATCTACAACCTTCCCGCCATGATGAGTGGCAAGCGGGCCGTGATTGTTTCGCCGGCCTTCAGCGAATACGGTTATGCACTGGGACAGCACAAATGGGATGTCATCCCTTTCATTCTTAGCCACGAAAACGGTTTCGAGCTGGATATGGGCCAGCTTGAGCAGGCGGTTGAAAAGGGCTGTGATGCCCTTTATCTCTGCAATCCCGGTAACCCCAGCGGAAAACTTTACAGCCGCGAGCTGGTGGCCGAGGTGTACGAATTATGTCGAAACAACGGCGTGTTTTTTGTGCTGGACGAAGCATTCATGGACTTCTGTGAGGATCAGTCAGCCAAGGATGCAGTTGTTGCATCGCCAAACGGCATTGTACTGCGCTCAATGACCAAATTTTTCGGTATTCCTGGACTGAGGCTCGGTTATGCCATGGCGGCGCCGGAGGTGATCGCCCGGCTTTCTCTGCTGGGCGGGCCATGGAGCGTCAACACCCTGGCCCAGGCAGCCGGCATTGCCGCTTTGCATGATCATGAGTATACCCGGCGGACGGTTACCTATGTGGAACAGGAACGGAGCTTTCTTAGTGAAGGCATTGCAGCGGTCGGATGTCTGCAGGTGTTTGAATCCAGAGCCAATTTTCTGCTGGTTCGGATTGATGCAGACACAACATCAACGGAACTGCGTGAGCGCCTGCTGGAAAAATGGATCATGATCCGCGACTGCGTGACATTTACCGGACTTTCTGACAAATTTTTCCGTGTGGCCGTCCGGACCAGGGAGGAAAACACTCGTTTACTTGAGGCCCTGCGGGATTTTTTCGGTGCCTGAGCTGTTTTTGTCTTTCGGAAGAACCCAGTAATCTGATATTATAAAACACTGTTGTATAATTTGCTTATGGATTGTCGGTTTTTTGACAAGGAGGTTCACTGTGCAGGAAATGAGCGGCGCACAAATATTGGTTAAGAGTCTTGAAGATCTGGGGGTTGTGCGAGTTTTTGGCTATACGGGTGCTGCCATTTTGCCGGTTTTCCATGCCTTGGGGCAGAGTTCGATTTCAATCAATGTCAATGCCAATGAGCAATCCTGTGCTTTCGGAGCGGCTGCCTATTCCCGCTCCAGTGACCGGGTCGGTGTGGCGGTGGTTACCTCAGGTCCAGCGATTACAAACACATTGACCGCAGTTGCCGATTCCAATGCGGATTCTGTTCCCATGCTTGTTTTTGCCGGCCAGGTGCCACAGAACCGACTGGGCACGGATGAGTTTCAGCACATCAATGTCAAGAAGGTTTTTGAGGAGGCTGCCAAGAAGGTCGTCCTGATTACGGATGGCACTGACGTGGAACAGACGGTCAAGGATGCCTATTTCTATGCGCGCTCCGGCAAACCAGGGCCGGTGGTAATCGATTTCCCATTGGATGCGCAGCAAAAGACCGGTGTTTATCACGGCATCCCCGTGGAGCGTTTTGCGGGCAAGTACGAACAAGAAACCCATCTGGGGCATAATCAATGCAAACAGTTCTTTGAACTGCTGGAAAAGTCGCAACGTCCGTTGCTCTATGTGGGGGGCGGTCTGAATTCGCTGGCTGCCAGCAACCTGATCCGCAATTTCAACAAAAAGTTCAACATCCCTTCGATCAACAGCCTGATGGGCAAGGGCATTCTGGATGAATCACTGGACACGTCACTGGGCATGCTGGGGATGTTTGGCACCCCTTATGCCAATATCGCCATTCAGGAAACCGACCTGTTTGTCGCCTTCGGTGTGCGCTGGAACGACCGTGTCGTCCAGAAGGTTGGTGAATCGGGACTCACGGCCGAGATTGCCTATATCGACATCAACGCCGAAAAGGTGCAGGAGGTGCGGGTCACCCGCAATCCCAAGTTCTCATTCATCGGTGATGCGGTCACCGTGCTTGAAGATCTGCTTGAATACTCAGAAACACATCCAGTGACGCTTGATATCGCCGATTGGCAGAAACGGACGGCGGCGCTCAAACACAACTTTATTCTGGACTACAATCGCAACTCGGAATACATCCAGACGGCAGAGGTGATGGACCTGCTTTCCTCGCGCATGACCAGTGATACCATCATAACCACAGGTGTCGGCAACCACCAGATGCTGGCTGCCCAGCACATCAAGACGCTGCGGCCCAAATCGTTCCTCACCTCCGGTGCCTTCGGCACTATGGGTTTTTCACTGCCCAGCGCCATCGGCGCCTATTGTGCCAATCCGGGATCCCGTGTGGTGGCCATCGATGGTGACAGCAGCATCAAGATGAACATGGGCGAGATCCATACGATCGGTTCGCTGGGGCTGCCGATCAAGGTGTTGCTGATCAACAACCACGCCGATGGCATGGTCAGGAGTATCCAGGCCTCCATGTACAATCGGCAGTTTACGGCTTCCGAGCGTAACTACGATGCCAGTTTTGCCAATATTGCCCGGGAGTGCGGTTTTGACTGGTGCCGCAAGATTAGCAGGCGTGAAGAACTGGAGGAGGCGCTGGATGGTTTCCTTGCAAGTGCCGGCCCCAGTTTTCTTGAGGTGGTAACTGACCGGGAGGAATCGGTTTATCCTTTCATTCCCAATGGCAAAGGTTATCGTGACATGGTGCTGGGGCCTCATATCAAGTCCTGCGAGAGTCAAGCGGTCACATCTAAATCTGCATAAGTCAGTATAGTGTTGACAAGTTAGCTCAACTATGCGATTTCTATCGCTATTCATATCCACTCAGTCAATGGCAAACCTGGGGTAACCCAGCGGCGCAAAACTGCGGGTCCACACATGGGTGGATAGCCGGGTTACCAAAGAGCGGGCAAGAAATCAAGCCCTTCTTTATAAACAGGAAGGGCTTTTCTGTTGGCATTTTCTGCCAGATGAACAGTTATAGCATTTGAAAGATACGGATATTAATGATTATTTCATCCCCCGGAACCAGAGTAAGATCTCAAAAAACCAGAATAATGGTGGTCGATGACGATCTTACGACCCATACATTGCTAAAGAAGATGCTGGTGCTGAGTGGCAGCGATGTGGCTGTTTTTCCCAGTGGCTCCATTGCCATACTGGGCGCTCGCAACTACAATCCCGACCTGATCCTGCTTGATACTGAAAGCCAGGAAATGGATGGCTTCCAGGTGTGTCAGGAGATCAAGCGCATTGGAGCGCTTGTGGATGTGCCGGTTATTTTTCTGAGCGCCTTCAATGAAATGGATTACAAGATCCGCGCCTTTGAGGCCGGTGCTGCCGATTATATTACCAAACCGTTCCACTTTGCGGAGCTGCGTGCCCGCATGGCCGTGCATCTGCGCCTGCAGATGCTGGAACGTCAGATGGCCCAGCAGTATGAAATGGATCAGGTCCTCAAGGACTTGCTGGCGGCCCAGCAGGCAACCAATTTTGCACTGGCCAAACTGGCCGAGTATCGGGACGAGGAGACAGGCACCCACCTGGAAAGGGTTCGGGATTACTGCCGGGTTCTCTCGATTCAGTTGCATAATCATTCGGATTACTCGCACTTGATCGACGAGGAGTTCATCGATTGCATCCAGCATGCCTCACTTCTGCATGATATCGGCAAGGTTGCCATACCGGACAGTATCCTTTTCAAGGCAGGCAAGCTGACTGCTGACGAGTTTGCAGTGATGAAGACCCATACCTTGATTGGCGCTGAAAACCTGCAGGCCATATACAACCGCTACTCCAATACCATGATTGGCATGAGCATTGAAATAGCACTGTACCACCATGAACGCTGGGATGGGGCTGGTTATCCGGATGGGCTTCATGGGAAAAACATTCCGCTTTCAGCCCGCATCATGGCACTGGCGGATTTTTACGATGCCTTGCGTTCGGATCGTTGCTACCGTAATGGACACAGCCACCAGCAGGTCAAAGAGATGATTATGGATGGTGACGGCACCCATTTCGATTCGGTGATCGTGCAGGCTTTTCTTGCTTGCGAAGAAGAGTTTGCCAGGATTGTGGAATGCTACGAAGCTGGCTCTGAAAGTGTTTTTTCATGCGAAAGCAATTTGCTTCCGTCCGGAATGGTTTTCAGATAGCAGTTGTCTGTTTGAAAACAGCCTTGTTTTGTCTTTTTAATATTGCGGGTATGTTTGTTGTCTTGGTATGAATGTGCGGAAGGGAGGCGGCTGTTCGCAGACCGCCCCTAGAAGGTATTGTTCATCTTGGAACAGCCCTGATCCAGATACTCACCGGCGAAGCATTTGTCCACGACCCAGTACAGGTTGTCATGCCCCAGCAGTATGGCAACTGGTGTGTCCAGGCTGATGGCGTACATCTGTGCTACTGAATAGAATGGAAATTTGGCGTACATGTTTATCTCCTTGACAAGCAGTCTGGCTGTCTGTTGCCGTTGCCATTTGTGTATGCATGTGGTGTGCCAAAAGAAACTAATTCAATAATAACGATGTGTTATGTAAAAGGGCGCTGCTTGGCGCCCTTTTTTGTTGTCAGACAGAATGATTTGCGACAGGATGTTGACACAAAGGGGGACTGATTTTGGATGCCAATCTGATGTTGAGTCGGTACTTTGACGGTAAAGCGCTGGAAATGATCAGCCTGCATGGCAAAATGGTGGCGGAATTGTCAGCCCGGATCGCCATAGATGCCGGACTGGATACGGCTGAGATCTGTTTTGTCGAAGAGGCTGCCATGCTGCATGATGTGGGTGTTTGTCGTGTCTGTGCCCCTGAAATCGGTCTTTGCGGCTCGCATCCCTATATCCGGCACGGTGTGCTGGGGCGCGAAATACTGGAATCGGAGGGGATGCCGCGGCATGCGCTGGTTTGCGAAAGGCATATCGGCGTAGGCCTTACAGCGGAAGATATCATCAGCCAGCAACTGCCGCTTCCTGTCAGGGATATGACGCCCCGTGATCCGGCGGAGGAGATTATCTGTTTTGCCGACCTGTTTTATTCCAAGAAGCCTGGACGTTTGGAACAGCAGAAAAGCCCGGACAAGGTTCGCCGCAAGCTGGCCAGCTACGGAGAGGCCAAGCTTCAAATATTTGACAG
>DAONZY010000029.1:0-30088 GCA_035407085.1 Deltaproteobacteria bacterium
GGAATGATAGTCAAGTGCTTGCTGTTCTTTGCTCATGTCTGCCTCCGGTTGGTTGATAATTGCGTCTTTGATCCAGTCAATTATATACAATTTTGTGCATAATCAAATGGATTGATACAAAAAAGATGACTGGTGTGCCCTCTGGTCGGTTGTGCGATCAATTACCCGGCCCCGGGTCTGCCTGTTCTGGTCTGCAGTGTGAACCGTCTGATAGGGTGATGATTCGCTTTGCTTGCCAGGCAAGGGAACTGTTGACTTGATATGGCAGGTTGTGCGATTTATGCGCCTGCCGATGGCATTGTTATTGATGCAGTTGTTGTGATTGAGAGTTTCTGGTCTTACCAAATTACAGATTTACAACTCTGTAACAACGTTTTATTTCAGCTATTTTTACAGTCAAAGTGCGGGTAGGTCAAGTTTTCTTTTATGCCGGTAAACCGGCAGTCAGGGGGCAATATGGGTTACCGGAATCTCAGACAATGTGTCAATGATCTGGAACGACGCGGCATGCTGATACGCATCCAGTCTCCGGTCGATCCGCGGCTTGAGGTGGCGGCCATACAGCGGCGTGTATATAAAAACGGTGGTCCGGCGCTTTTGTTCACCAATGTGAAGGATTGCCATTTTCCGCTGCTGGGCAACCTGTTTGGCACCCTGGAGCGGACCCGCTTCATCTTTCGCGATACGCTCGATTATGTGCGCCTGCTGGTGGACATGAAGCTAGATCCGCTCGTGCTGCTGAAGCGTCCGCTGGATTTTTTCAAGCTTCCCAAGGCAGCCGCGCGGATGATTCCAGAAGTAGGCTGGAGGGCGCCGGTACTGGAGCGGAGGGCATATCTGTCACAATTGCCACAGATTGTTTCCTGGCCGCAGGACGGCGGTGCCTTTATCACACTGCCTCAGGTCTACACGGAAAATGCCGCCAAACCCGGCTTCATGCATTCCAATCTAGGGATGTACCGGGTGCAGATATCTGGCAACGACTATGAGCCTGATCGTCAGGCCGGGCTGCACTACCAACTGCAGCGCGGCATTGCGGCCCATCACGCCGAAGCACTCTCCCGGGATGACGCACTCAAGGTGAATATCTTTGTCGGTGGTCCGCCGGCGATGACCATGGCGGCGGTCATGCCGCTGCCGGAGGGGATGCCGGAGCTGTGCTTTGCCGGTCTGCTGGCCGGTCACCGCATCAGGATGAAGCGGATGAAGGACCACCTGCCGGTTCTGGCAGAGGCTGATTTCTGCATCTGTGGCGAGGTCGTGCCGGGCCAGACCCTTCCGGAGGGGCCGTTTGGCGATCATCTGGGCTACTACAGCCTGAGGCACCAGTTTCCATTTATCCGGGTCAAGGCGGTCTATCATCGCCGTGATGCCATCTGGCCCTTTACCACGGTGGGCCGCCCGCCCCAGGAGGACAGCAGTTTCGGAGCATTCATTCATGAACTGGTTGGTCCGTTGCTACCGACAATCATACCGGGGGTCAGGGAGGTGCATGCCGTGGACGCGGCCGGTGTGCATCCGCTGTTGTTGGCGGTTGCCAGCGAACGTTATGTGCCCTATGAACAGCAGCGCCAGCCGCGGGAACTGCTGACGATTGCCAATGCCATACTGGGGCAGGGGCAGCTTTCCCTTGCCAAATACCTGTTTGTGACGGCCCACGAGGATGCCCCCGCGCTGAAGGCGCAGGATGTGGCTGCCTATCTGCGGCATGTGCTGGAGCGGGTTGACTGGAGCAGGCATATCCAACTGCATACCGCCACAACCATCGATACGCTGGATTACAGCGGCAATGGGCTTAATCAGGGATCCAAGGCGGTGATCTGTGTGGCGGGGCCGCCCCGCCGGGAGCTGGCAACCGGACTGCCGTCAGGGCTGGAATTGCCCCCGGGTTTCGCCGGAGCGCAGATCTGCCTGCCGGGTGTGATGGCTGTCAGTGGTCCGAAGTCGGTGCAGATGGTTGGCGAGGCTGACCCGGCAATTGATCTGTTCTGCCGATTCTATTCCGGTCGTGACTGTTTAAGGGGAATCGGGCTGATCGTGGTCTGCGATGACAGCCGGTTTTGTGCCGATGCTCTGGATAATCTGCTCTGGGTCACCTTTACCAGGTCTAACCCGGCCACCGATATCTATGGCGTCGACGCTGAACAGCATGGCCGGCATTGGGGCTGCAGGGGCGCGCTGGTGATCGATGCCCGCAAGAAACCCTTTCACGCGGCGGAGCTGGAGGAGGATCCGGAGGTGGAGCGCAGGGTCGATGCACTGGGGGCCATGGGCGCGGAGTTGCACGGCATTATCTGATTGCGGATGTGGCGGTCGTGAGTGTCACGGATTCAGGTGCACGTCTGATCAGTCTTGTTCATGATCGCAGCAGACCCTGTCGCGACCGCTGGCTTTGGCCCTGAACAGCCGGGCGTCGGCCAGGGCGATCAGTTCCTCCGGATAGGTATCCAGGGTCGGAAGTATGGTGGCGATGCCGATGCTAATGGTGACGAGCGGGGCTGTGGGTGAGGATGCATGGGGTATGTTGAGCTCCCTGACTGCCTGCAAGAGTCGTTCTGCTGTTCTGGAAGCGCCGTCTTCGGTCGTCTCTGGCAGTATGCAGGAGAATTCTTCGCCGCCGTAGCGGGCAACGAAATCCCCCGGCCGGAGCGGAGTTTTTTTCAATGTGGTCGCGATCAGCTTGAGGCAGTCGTCACCTGCCAGGTGTCCGCAGGTGTCGTTGTACAGCTTGAAATGGTCGATATCGATCATTAATAACGACATCTGCTTGCCGTTCCTCTGGGCGCGCAGCCACTCCCGGTTGAGTGTCTCGTCAAACGCCCGGCGGTTCGGGATGCAGGTCAGGCCGTCCATCAGCGACAGCCTGCTCAGGATATCCTTCTGACGTTTCAGTTCGATATGGTTCTGTACCCGCAGTTTGAGTATCTCCGGGTTGATGGTTTTACTGATGAAATCCACGGCCCCCACCTCCAGCCCCTGGATCTCCGATTCGAGCTTGCTGCTGGCGGTGATGAAGATCACCGGGATATCCTTCAGCACCGGGTCCTTCTTCAGGGTCCGGCAGACCTCGTAACCGTCCGGTTCCGGCATGATCACATCCAGCAGGATCAGATCCGGCATCTCCCGGGCGGTGATCTCCAGGGCCTCCTTGCCGCAGCAGGCAAACAGGATATCGTAATCGCTGCCCAGTGACTGTCCCATGAAACGCGAAACTGAAGGCGCGTCGTCGACGATCAGTATTTTGGGCAGGCTGTTGTTATTCAAGGTAACCTCCACGGTCTTTGCATTCTGTTGTCAATGCCGGCGTTCGATCTTGTGGTGTTTGCGTTGTTTATTAAATCTATCCCGGATTGCCATGATGTCAAATCCGGCGCTGCCTTGCCGGATCAAGCCGGGCAGGGGCTGCAGATGGCCATGCCGTTTTTGATGGCGCTGACGATCAGCTGTTTTTCACGGTTCAGGTCGACCGGGCTGCCGGCATATTCGGCCTGAATGTAGTTGCGCGAAATGCCACGCACGATCCTCTGTTTTTCATTGTACTGCTGTCCCAGAACCAGCAGCTCTTTCCCGATAAAACCATCCAGAAAACTGCTGTGCTTGCGGGCGGCGATTCCGCGTAATCCGGCGGCCCTGGCGCTGATTATGGAAGGGCTGAGATGGTCGGGCATGTCTGCGGCGCGGGTGCCGGATCTCCGGGAATAGGGGAAGACGTGCATGTCCGCCAGAGGCAGATCCTTCAGTAGTTCGCATTCCAGCAGGAAATCCCCTTCGGTCTCTCCGGGGAAGCCGGCAATTATATCGGTGCCGATGAAGGCGTCTGGCATGGTGTTATTGATCTCACGCAGCAGACGTCTGAACAGGGCGGTGTCATAATGGCGTCCCATGCTGCTTAGTACTCGGTCCGAACCGCTCTGCAGCGGGATGTGGAAGTGGCGGCAGATTCGTTCCGAATCAGCACAGAGGCGGATCAGATCGCTGCCGAATTCGTTCGGCTCGACCGAACCGATGCGCAGACGGCGGACCGATGTTTCTGCCAGGATGCGCATGATCAGGCCATACAGGGAGGTGCTGACGGGCAGATCCTGACCGTATGCGCCCAGGTGTATGCCGGTCAGGACCACCTCATTGAAGCCATTTTCCGTCAGGTTGTTTATGCCGGCGATGACCTGCTCTTGGTCGACACTGCGGCTGCGACCGCGGGCATAGGGAACGATGCAGTAGGCGCAAAAACTGTTGCATCCGTTCTGCACCTGCAGGAAGGCCCGGGTGTGTTCGCTGAAGCTGGTCAATCCCAGCGGCGGGAGCTGAGTGCCGCCGGCGGCGTCCGACACCAGATCGTCTGTGGCGTAGGTCAGCAGCCGATGATCCAGTTTTTCCCGATTGCCTAGCACTACGTCCACCTCCGGCATGCGGGCCAGTTCGTCCGGGGACACCTGTGCGTAACAGCCGGTGGCCACAATCCGCGCGTCCGGATTGAGGCGTCTCGCCCGGCGGATCAGTCTTCTGGTTTCAGCGTCTGTCCTGGCGGTCACGGTACAGGAGTTGATCACGCAGATATCAGCCGGTTCGCTGAATGGAACCAACTGGTAGCCGGCTGCGGCGAACTGCTCGGATATGGTGGCCGATTCAAATTGATTGGTTTTGCAGCCCAGCGTGGCAATGGCAACTTTTTTCATTGGATATGCACCTTCCTGGTAAGCGGCAACATCGTGAGGCCCCATGATATAACAGTTCCTGTCCTCACGCCAAGCCAATACATGCCCCTGCTTCAATTGACTTTGGCATGTCTCTCTGTTAGTAATAAACGATTATCAACGCTGTTCGGGAGTTACATGGAATCATTTTTTTTCAAGCTTTCGATCATGCTGGTGCCGGGGCTGTTGGCGATCACCTGCCACGAGGTGGCCCACGGTTATGCAGCATGGCGTCTGGGCGATCCCACCGCCAGGATGCTGGGACGCCTGACCCTCAATCCCTTCAAGCACATCGACCCTTTCGGGACTGTCGTCCTGCCGATCCTGCTGCTTTTGATCAAGTCGCCCATGCTGTTCGGCTGGGCCAAGCCAGTGCCGGTCGATTTTAGCAACCTGCGCAAGCCCAAGACTGACATGATCTGGGTTTCACTGGCCGGGCCGATGACCAACCTTGGGCTGGCGCTTGTTTCGGCCATGGCCTACCGTTTGATTACCTCCCTAGGCAACCCCGCCGGCGGGTATTCATTTGTGCTGCTGCCTTTGATCTATATGTTGCTGTTTTCGGTCAAGTTCAACCTGTTTCTGATGCTGTTCAACCTGATCCCGGTACCGCCGCTGGATGGCGGACGGGTGCTGGTTGGTCTCCTGCCTGACCGGCTTTCCATGCAGTTTGCCCGGCTGGAACCCTATGGCATGATAGTTCTGTTTGCTTTGCTCATGTTTGGCAATCTGACCGGCAATATCATCCTGCCGATGATCAATCTGGCCTTCAGGCTGCTAATCACTTATTAGCCCGGGCCTGCCCGGGATAACGTCTGGAAGGAGTTTATTGGTATGAAGCAGCGCGTAGTAAGCGGCATGCGTCCGACTGGCCGTCTCCACCTTGGCCATTACCACGGTGTACTGGAAAACTGGATCAATATTCAGGATGGTTTTGACTGTTTCTTTTTTGTTGCCGACTGGCATTCGCTGACAACCGAATATGAAAACACCTCCGGTATCAGGGACAGTACGCGTGAAATGGTACTGGACTGGATTGCTTTTGGGCTTGACCCTGAAAAATCGGTGATTTTCCGCCAGAGCCTTGTGCCTCACCATGCCGAGCTGAATCTGATTCTCTCCATGATCACGCCGGTATCATGGCTGGAGCGCAATCCGACCTACAAGGAAATGCTGGACAACATCGAGAAGCGCGACCTGTCCACCTTCGGCTTTCTCGGCTATCCGGTGCTGATGGCGGCGGATATTATCCTCTACAAGGCAACCCGCGTGCCGGTGGGTCATGACCAGCTGCCACACCTGGAGCTTACCCGCGAGATTGCCCGGCGATTCAACTATCTTTACGGCGTGCTGTTCCCTGAACCGGAGGCATTGTTGACCGAAACCCCCAAACTGCTTGGTCTGGATGGCCGCAAGATGAGCAAGTCGTACAACAACTCGATCTATCTGTCGGATACGGCTGAGGAAACCGCTAAAAAGGTGCGCGCGATGATGACCGACCCGGCCCGCAAGCTGCGCAACGACCCGGGCGACCCGGATGTGTGCGTGGCCTTCAACCTGCATCGAATCTATTTATCAAAAGAGCAGCAGGAAGAGATCATCCCGGCCTGCCGCAATGCCTCGATCGGTTGTGTCGACTGCAAGAAGATGCTGCTGGAGCAGATGAACGAACGCCTGGCACCCCTGCGCGCAAAACGCGAAGAACTGGCCAGCCGCCCTGATTTTGTGGATGATCTGCTGCGCGACGGCAGTTGCCGCGCATCGCAGATCTCGGATGCTGTCATGGCGGAAGTGCGTGAGGCGCTGCAACTGTGACGCTCCTGCGCCTGCCGAACATGCGCCATTTGATCCGGAAGCGGTCATGCTGATTCCGGCACATGACGAAAACCTCAATCTGCTGGAGGGGGTACACGGTGCCTGCAATGTCAGCCTGGAGGCCTTCGAGGGGCCGCTCGACCTGCTGCTGCATCTGATCCGCAAGAACGAACTGGACATCACGGACATATCGATCGCCGATATTACCCGCCAGTATCTGGACTATATCCGGATGATGCGGGAGCTCAATCTGGAGGTGGCCGGTGATTTTCTGCTGATGGCCTCCACCCTGCTGCATATTAAATCCAGGATGCTGCTGCCCCGGGACGAGCCGGAGGAGGGTGAGGATGAGGGGATCGACCCCCGTGCGGAGCTGGTTCGCCGTCTGCTGGAGTATCAGCAGTACAAGGAAGCCGGTATGGTCATCGGTGCCCGCGCATTGCTGGGGCGCGAGGTGTTTTCAAGGGGGACATGCAATGATGGTGCTGTATGCCCTGAAAAAGACTACGGTACGCTTGAGCTGGAGCTGTTTGAACTGGTCGGTGCCTTCCGTCAGCTGCTGGCCCGCATGCCGGTGGAGAGCTTCCATGAAGTGGCTGCAGTAGAGGCCTTCAGTATTGGCGACAGTATTAATGAAATTTTGGCCTTGCTGCAGGAACGGGATCTGGTTCGGTTTGAGGAGCTGGTGTGCGATGATATGACCAGGGAGCGTGTGATTGTGACCTTGCTGGCCTTGCTGGAGCTGTGCCGGTTGAAGCTGGTGCGTATTTTTCAGAACAGTGACGGGGGCGGCATCTGGTTTGTGCCGGCGGTTGAACGGGATCAACTGCCGGAGTCGGCGGATGTTGACAATAATAACCCATAGGAGGCAGCCATGCTGAAGGAATTCAAGGAATTCGCACTCAAGGGTAACGTAATTGATCTGGCGGTCGGTATCATCATTGGCGCTGCATTCGGCAAGATCGTGCAGTCGCTGGTCACCGATGTGCTCATGCCGCCCATTGGCATGCTGGCAGGCAAAATGGACTTCTCCTCAATGTTCATCAATCTTTCTGGCACCAGCTACCAGACCCTGGCCGAAGCCAAAAAGGCCGGCGCCGCAACGATCAATTACGGCCTGTTCATCAACAGCATGGTGGATTTTACCATCATGGCCTTCGTGGTTTTTCTGATGGTCAGGCAGATCAACCGTATCAAACGTCAGGAGCCCGCGCCCGAACCGGATACCCGGGACTGTCCTTTCTGTCTGTCCAAAATCCCGCTCAAGGCGTTGCGCTGCCCACATTGTACCTCTAGCCTGGAATAGAATACGTATGGCGATGGTGTTCCCATGTCCCTGATTGCCGCAGTTGAAAGCCTTTTATTTACGGCGGAGGCGCCGCTGACGCTGGATCGTCTTTGCGACCTGCTGTCCGAATTCGAACGCGACGCCATCAGGTCTGCTTTGAAGGAGCTGTCAGGGCTGTACGATTGCAGGGGCGGGGGGGTGCATCTGGTCGAGGTGGCTGGCGGCTGGCAGTTGAGAACACGGCCGGAGGTGCAACAGTATGTGCAGCGCCACGGCGGCTCGCGCAGTGTGAAATTCTCCCAGTCCGCCCTGGAAACTCTGGCGATCGTTGCTTATCGTCAGCCGGCAACCCGCAGCGAGATCGAGCATCTGCGCGGCGTGGACTGCGGCGGCGTGCTGAAGACACTGCTGGAGCGTAAGCTGGTGCGCATCCTGGGCAAGAAGGACATACCGGGCCGTCCCCTGATCTATGGCACCACCAGGGAGTTTCTGGAGGTGTTCGGGCTCAAGGACCTGAAAGGCCTGCCCACGCTCAAGGAGATTCAGGCACTGGATGAGGTGCCCTATTATGAACAGCAGGAAGACCTGCCGCTGGACGGTCTGCCCGCAGGCGGTGCAAACCGGCAGGAATCGCTTGAATTGATTGATCCTGAAAACGGTCGATAGCCGATCTGTTAAATGGTTGTTGGACTGGCTCCCTGCGGAGCCGTTTGTAAGGAGGTCTATCATGCAGAGGCATCCGGCCGTGGCCGGTCAGTTCTATCCCGGCAATCCCGCCCAGCTTAAGGACGCACTGGAGCAGATGATCGGAGTGCCAACCGGCCGGCTCAAGGCCAAAGGGGTGATCGCGCCCCATGCCGGTTACATCTATTCGGGGGGCGTTGCGGGCAGGCTCTACGCCGAACTGTGTGTCCCCCAGAATGTGCTGGTGATTGGCCCTAATCATCATGGCGCTGGTGCCCCTGCGGCACTGTATCCAGAGGGTGAATGGATTACGCCCCTGGGCAGCGTGGCGATTGACAACCGTCTGAACAGTCTGATCAGCCGGCATACCCCTTTTGTCCAGTATGATGACCTGGCTCACCGTTTCGAACACTCGCTGGAGGTACAGATCCCTTTTCTGCAGTATCTGCGGCCGGATGTGCGCTTGAGCGCCATTTGCCTGGGGCGTGGGGATTATGAGGCGCTGGCCGCTATCGGCGAAGGGCTTGCACAGGCGATCAGCGAGTTTGGACAGGACGTGCTGATCGTGGCCAGTTCTGACATGACCCACTATGAATCGGCCGATTCCGCACTGACCAAGGACAATCTGGCCATTGAACGTGTTTTGGCCCTGGATCCCCAGGGGCTGCTGCAGGTCTGCCATGCATCGCACATCAGCATGTGCGGGGTCGGACCGGCTGCGGTCATGTTGGTTGCGGCCAGGCGGCTGGGGGCTGCCAGAGCAGAGCTGGTCTGCTACGGCACCAGCGGCGATGTCAGCGGGGACATGGAGCAGGTGGTGGGCTACGCCTCGTTGGCCGTAACATGATACAGCACCCATGACAAACCAATATTCGGAGGAAGAATCATGATTGCCGCATATAAGCAGCACGAAGCAGAACGCGCCGCACAGGGGATTCCGCCCCTGCCGCTCGATCCGGAACAGACCGCCTGCCTGTGTGAACTACTGAGAGATCCGCCTGCCGGACAGGCATCGCTGTTGGTCAACCTGCTGGCCGAAAGGGTCTCGCCCGGTGTTGATCCGTCCGCAAAGGTCAAGGCCGATTTTCTGGCCGGGATCATCAATGGCTGTTTGACTTCGCCGCTGATCGACAGGCAGGACGCCATCCGCATGCTGGGCAGCATGCTGGGGGGCTACAATGTCGCCCCGCTGGTTGCAGCGCTTTCCGATGCCGCCCTGGCAGATCAGGCCGCCGAGGCGCTGGGGCGCATCACCCTGGTTTACGATGCCTTCGACGATGTGGCTGCGTTGGTAAAATCCGGCAACCGGGCAGCCGCCAGGGTGATGGAGATGTGGGCCAATGCGGAATGGTTCACCTCCCGCAGCGCCATGCCAGAGGTGATTCGTCTCAAGGTCTACAAGGTCGAAGGTGAGATCAATACCGATGACTTTTCTCCGGCTTCGGATGCCTGGAGCCGCCCGGACATCCCGCTGCACAGCCTTGCCATGGGCCGGACCCGGTTCCCGGATGGCCTGGCCAGCATGGCCGCGTTCAGGAACGAAGGCTACCAGGTGGCCTTTGTGGGTGACGTGGTCGGCACCGGTTCTTCGCGCAAGTCGGCCATCAACAGCCTGCTCTGGGCAATCGGTGGGGAGATACCGGCCGTGCCCAACAAGAAGAGCGGCGGTGTAATCATCGGCGGGGTGATCGCACCGATCTTCTTCAACACGGCCCAGGATTCCGGGGCGCTGCCGATCAGGGCCGATGTCTCCAATATGAAGACCGGTGATGTGATCCTGATCCACACTCAGCAGGGCAGGATCACAGATGAAACCGGCACGATCGTGCTTTCCGATTTCCAGTTGTCCCCCAATACGCTGGTGGACGAGTACCGGGCCGGCGGCCGGATCGCCCTGATCATCGGCCGGGCGATTACCGAAAAGGCTCGGCGTTTTCTGGGCCTTGAACCGTGCGAAATGTTTGTGCAGCCGGAGAATCCGGTGCCGGCGACAGGCCAGGGTTTTACCCAGGCGCAGAAGATCGTCGGCCGGGCTTGCGGACTGGCGGGGGTACTGCCTGGTGCGGCCTGCGACCCGCTGATGACGACGGTCGGCTCACAGGATACCACCGGGCCGATGACGGCCGATGAATTGAAGGAACTGGCTTGCCTCAAGTTCCAGGCGCCCATGTTCATGCAGTCTTTCTGCCATACCGCCGCCTATCCCAAGGCGGCTGATGTAAAGATGCACCGTACGCTGCCCGGTTTTGTGGCCGAGCGCGGCGGCGTTTCCCTGAAGCCGGGTGACGGCGTGATCCACTCCTGGCTGAACCGCCTGCTTTTGCCGGACACGGTCGGCACCGGCGGTGATTCGCACACCCGTTTTCCGATCGGCATCTCGTTCCCGGCCGGTTCCGGTCTGGTCGCCTTTGCCGGCGCCATGGGCTTCATGCCCCTGGATATGCCCGAATCGGTGCTGGTGCGGTTCAAGGGCAAGCTCAATCCAGGCATTACCTTGCGCGACGTGGTCAACGCCATTCCCCATGAGGCCATCCGGCAGGGGCTTTTGACCGTGCCGAAGAAGAATAAGGTCAATGTGTTCAACGGCCGCATCCTGGAGATGGAGGGACTGCCCGACCTGACCGTGGAGCAGGCCTTCGAACTGACCGATGCATCGGCGGAGCGCTCTGCCGCAGCGGCCTGCATCCAGCTTTCTGAAAAGAGCATATCCACTTTTCTCAGATCCAACGTGGCTCTGATGCGGCAGATGATCCTCAATGGTTATCAGGATGCCGCCAGCCTGGAAAAGCGTATTGAGGCCGTCAACGCGTGGCTGGCCAATCCGCAGCTGCTTGAGGCGGACAAAAACGCCAAATATGCGGCGGTTATCGAGATCAACCTCAGCGACATCAAGGAACCGATAGTGGCTTGCCCCAACGACCCCGATGATGTCAAACTGCTCTCCGAGGTGGCCGGTACACCGGTACAGGATGTGTTCATCGGCTCATGCATGACCAACATCGGACATTTTCGAGCAGCGGCAGAGATCTGGCGGGGACAGAGGTTCAGCGGCAATGTGCGCCCCTGGATCTGCCCGCCCACGCGCATGGATCAGCAGCAGTTGAAGGATGAGGCCTGTTTTTCGATTTTTGGCGCTTTTGGAGCACGGATCGAAATGGCCGGCTGTTCTCTGTGTATGGGCAATCAAGCCCGGGTGCCGGCTGGCGGCAACGTCTTTTCCACGTCCACCCGCAACTTCGACGACCGCATGGGTGATGGGGCCAGGGTGTTCCTGGGTTCTGCCGAACTGGGCGCGGTGACGGCGCTGCTGGGGAGATTGCCCGACGTGTCGGAATACATGCGCATCCATGCTGAAAAGATTGAGCCTAAAAAGGCAGACATATACAGATATCTGCAGTTTGATGAGCTGTACTGCGGCGCATAGCAGCCCGCTTTTTCCGGAACTTGTGAAAGTGTTTGGCGGATGATTGAAAGGATGGGGGCTTGTTTGGGGCCAGACAATAAGACTGTCTTGACTGAAATGTATGCGTGGCTCTGCTCGCTGCGGTTTACCATCACACTGCTGCTGGCCATAGCGCTTTTGTCCGTTGTCGGCACCCTGCTGCCCCAGGGACCGTTGCCGCCGGAATACATTGCACATATCAGCCCGGAGAGGCTGTCGGTTTACAGTCGGCTCGGTCTGTTTGATATGTACCATTCCTGGTGGTTTATCGCGCTTTTGTTTCTGTTCTCCCTGAATCTGGTCTGCTGTTCCATCAAGCGACTGCCGCATGTGATCGATTATATCCGTTCCCCCCAGTTGATCCATAATGCTGATTCATCATCCGCCAGCGCACTTGAAGCTGGGATTGAGCACCATCAAGGGCTGGAACATGCCTCTGCCGTTGTCTTTGAGCTGTTGAAGCAAAGCTACCCTTATACCGCAAAAACGGCGCAGGACGGTCAGGTGCATCTGTTTGCCCAGAAAAACAGCTGGGGCAGGCTGGGCGTTTATGTCGTACATTTCAGCATTCTGCTGATATTTGCAGGTGCCATTGTCGGAGCGCTGTTCGGTTTCAAAGGCTACATGCTGCTTGCCGAAGGTGAACAGTCCGGGGTGGTTGACTTGGACGGCAGGCAACGTGAGCTTGGTTTCAGTATCCGCTGCGACAGTTTCACCGTGGAACATTATCCCAACGGCGCCCCCAGAACATACCGCAGTGTCCTGACCGTGCAGGAAAACGGCAAGGTAGTTGAAGGTTATGCAGGTGTGAAAGTGGTTGTCAACGAGCCTCTGGAATACAGGGGCATCAGGTTCTATCAGGCCAATTATGGCAGTGCCGGCCGTTTTTACTTCAATGTATCCACCCCCGACGGCAAGATGGCATCAATTGAGGTTAATGGTGAGGATGCCGCCAGACTGCCGGACGGCAGCCATGTGCGCGTACTGGAAACCACACAGGATGTTTCCATGTATTATCGCCAGCTTAATGGGGCTGCCGCAGTCCTGGAGATTGCCTCTCCGGACGGACGGGTTGACCGGCTGGTTTCTTTTGCCGAATACCCGGAGCTTAACCTCAAAACTGCGCGCGATGCCAACCGTCGTCTTATTTTTGATTACAAAGGTGAAAGGATGTATACGGGGCTCAAGGTGGTCAAGGACCCGGGTGTCTGGCTTGTCTGGTGCGGCTGCATCATGATGCTGGCAGGTATGCTGGTCGCCTTCTTTATGCCGCACAAAAGGGTGTGGGTGGTGTTATCGGATGGACGAGCCGATGTTTATGGTCACTCCAGCAAAAATGCGACTTTGTTCAGGACAGAGTTTCAACGCATGGCTGAAGCTGTGCGCACCAGTTTAACAACAATGGATTGAGTCATTCATGTCATATACCCTTTTAAGCACCCAGATTCTCAACTGGACCAGCCTGCTGTACTTCATTGCAATGGTGTTGTTCTTCGTCCTGTTTGCCCTGCGCAGGCGTGTGCTGGGCACGGCCGCCATGCTGTTTGCAGGCGGCGGGCTGTTGCTGCATACTACGGCGATTGCCATCCGATGGTTTGAAAGCTATCAACAGGGGTATGGCCATGCACCCATGTCGAATATGTACGAATCGGTGGTCTTCTTTTCCTGGTCGATCGTACTGCTGCTGATATTGATTGACTGGCGTTACAGACAGCGGGTTATCGGCGTGTTTGTGATGCCGTTTGCATTGTTCAGCCTGGTATGGGCACAACTGTTCACGGTCGCTGTCCTGGTAGGCGGCAATGCCGGTGGCACGCTGCTGGGCAGGATGGTGGTGATGGACGACAGGATTGCCCCGCTGATGCCGGCTTTGCAGAGCAACTGGCTGCTGTACCATGTGGTGACCTGCTTTCTGGGGTATGCGGCTTTTGCCGTTGCCTGCGGTATCTCAATCATGTACCTGATCAAGCGGCATGTTGAGTCTGATGCGGACAGGGCAGGGGGGGGCGGTATGCTGTCTCTGCTGCCGCCCACGGATGTGCTGGACGATATGAACTACCGGGCGATCGTGATCGGTTTTCCGCTGCTGACCCTGGGGATCATGACCGGCTCGGCTTGGGCCAATTATGCCTGGGGCTCTTACTGGAGCTGGGATCCCAAGGAAACCTGGTCTCTGATCGTCTGGTTTATCTACGCCGCTTTTCTGCATGCGCGCTTTACGCACGGCTGGGTTGGTAAAAGAGCCGCCTGGCTTTCAATCTGCGGTTTTGCCGCCACCCTGTTCTGTTATCTGGGGGTGAATCTGTTGTTGTCGGGGCTGCACAGCTACGGTGGAAAAATGTAATCTGGAGCTTTTGTTGCGCCTTGTCGTTTGTTGTTCAACATGTTTATGAGTTTAATCATCGCAACAATATTAAGGACACATTCATGCGCATACGATATGAAGAACCATTGTTCAGACCACCCAGCGAGGCCAACAGCCTGATCTTTCAGATCACGGTCGGATGTTCCAGGAACAAATGCACCTTCTGTGGCATGTACAAGGGGAAACCTTTTCGGATACGGCCGGTGGAGGAGATTCTGGACGAGATTGCGTCGGTTCCGGAGCGTTACCGGCCGGCCATCAGAAGGGTGTTTCTGGCTGACGGAGACGCGCTGATCTACCCCATGGCCGGGCTGGTGCAGATCATGGAGGCGCTTTCAGCAGCGTTCCCCAACCTGAACAGGGTCGGTTCCTACGCCTCTCCGGTCAGCTTGGACCATAAAAGCCCGGAGGAACTGCAGCAACTGAAAGTCCTGAAGCTTGGCGTGCTGTATTTCGGTCTGGAAACCGGGGATAGCGAGACGCTGGCGGCGATTGACAAGGGCTACAATCCGGATGAAATGGCAGAACTGGCCCTGAAGGCCCGCAACGCCGGGATCAAGCTGTCGGTGACGGCCATACTTGGTCTGGCAGGCAAGGGGAGGAGTCTGGAACATGCCCGGGCCACGGCGCAGTGGGTCAATCGGGTCAATCCGGAGTTCTTCTCACTGTTGACAATGTTTCACAGGCATAACGAGGATTTTCTGCGGAGGATTGAACTATGCAGCCGTCGGGAGCTACTGGCGGAGGCGTTGGAGATCGTCACCAATCTGCATCCCCAGCGCACCATACTGCGCTCCAACCATGTCTCCAACTTTCTGAACCTGGCCGGTAGCTATCCCAAGGACAGGCAGAGGCTGATCGAGGATGTGCAGCAGGCGATCGCCAGGGGTGAACGCATGGCCGGGTTTATGGAAGAGGTGCCGGGTTATACGGAGGAGTATTACTAGGGACTGGGGACTGGGGACTGGGGACTGGCAAAGGCTTTTTGGGTTCCCGTTCACCAGTCCCGCGTCCCGGCCTTTAATCAAACATCAGTTTCCGCTCCAGATCCATGGAGTGGCTCAGGCGCTTGGCATCCTCGATGCTGATCATGTCCTGTTTGTAGAGCTGGAGCAGGTGCTGGTCCAGTGACTGCATCTGGTACTGTTCCCGCCCGTTTTCGATGTGCTTTTCGATCTCATCCAGCCGGCCTTCGCGGATGCAGGCCTGGATGGTTGTGGTGACCCGCATGATTTCCACTACCGGCAGTATGTTCTCGCCGGACTTATCCTTGACCAGCCTGAGTGAAACGGTTGCCACCAGAATGTCGGCCAGACGCTGACGGATGATTTCCTGCGATTCGGTGGGGAAGTTGCCGATGATGCGGTTGATGGTGGACACCGCCCCCTGGGTGTGCAGTGTGGAAAAGACCAGGTGGCCTGTTTCGGCTGCCTTGATGCAGGCATCGATCGTTTCGCTGTCGCGCATCTCGCCGACCATGATTACGTCGGGATCCATCCTCAGGGCGGATTTAAGGGCGGCGTTGAAGCTGCTCGTGTCGGTGCCGACCTCGCGCTGGATGATACAGCTGTTTGCGGATGTGAAGAGAAATTCTATTGGATCTTCAATGGTTATGATATTGTAGTTGAAGTGGTCGTTGATGTACCTGAGCATGGATGCCAGGGTGGTAGATTTGCCGTTGCCGGTCGGTCCGGTGACCAGGATCAGGCCATTGGGGGCCTTGATGATCTCTTCCAGCACTGTCGGCAGGTTCAGGTCTTCAAATGAACCGATGCGGGGCGGGATCACGCGCATGATCACCCCCAGGCTGCCGCGCTGCCTGAAGATGCTGACACGGAAACGTCCGCCGCTGGGCAATGCATACGACGTGTCGAATTCCTTGATATTTTCGGTCAATTGTTGACCGTTGTATTCCAGAATCCGGGCGGCGATGAATTCGGTGTCCCTGGGGGTCAGGTTCGGCATCTTGGAGCGGATCAGCTGACCGCGTCCCCTGAAAAACGGGGGATTGTCCACCTCAAAATGGATGTCGGAAACCCGTTTCTGGAATGCTATTTCAAGTATTTGATTCAGGATGTTGGCGTCCATTTTGCCTCGCTTTAATCGGTTTTTATCTGATGCCGGATAACAGTAGCCTTTCCAGGTACTGTTGGAATAACTTCAGAAAATCGGTAGTTTCCTTGCCAAAAACAACGCTGCCTTTTTCCTGCTGCGGTCTGGGCAATATGCTCTGTGCACCTGCCAAAAGTGCTCTGGATGAAAAGCCGTGGTCGTTTCCGCCGATCAGCTGGATGGCGGAAATGATCTGTGAGCCTTTGCAGTAGCTCTCGATGACCGAGATGATGTTTTCTTCGTTGAGCAGGCAGTCTGCAGGCTGGGGTGCATCGAATATTATCAGCTTGCCATGCGCTTCCAGTTCCTGACGGTCAAGCAGTTCGGCCAGCATCAGGGTGTTGTCGGTGCTGAAGACTGGTAATCCGTTGTATTTGCAGACGCTGGTGATCATGCGGATGATGTAGTCATCCTGGCTGAAGATGATTGCTGCCTGAGGGCGCTGTGGATTTGGCGTGACTGCGGCTGCTTCGCCCCGCATATCCTGTCCCTGCAGAACGGTTGCGACGCTCCCCGTTTCCTTCGCAGCTGGATCCGCCGAGGCCGGCAGGGGGGGGCTGCTGTCTTTGTTGCTGCTATCCCTGAGTCCCATGTACACATCAGGAATCTTCTTTTCCAGGGCTTCCAGTTCGTCCAGCCCCAGCAGATCAGGGGTTACCGGTTCTGCCGGTTCGCTGTCCGGCATCGGAGTCAGACTGGATTTGAAGGGGCCTTCATCCAGTGTGCCGTTGCGTTTCTGTTCATCGTAGATCCTCAGGGCGTCCATCAGTATGCCCTGGGTGTTCATCATGATGTCCTGTTTGAGGGTCTCTGGGAAGTAGCGGTATTCGTCGGAGATAATATTGTCGTCGATGGCAAGTCTGAAAAAGCCGCTTTTCCAGGAAAGGATATCCACGATTGACATCTCGATCAGGTTTTCCAGACCCTTATAGGCATCGTCCTTTTCAATCTGCCTGCTTTCCAGCAGGGTGGCTATCAGCGGCCGACGATTGCTACCGGCCTGCGACTGAACCTGCAGGGCCTGCTGCAGCTGTTCCTGGGAGACAATGTTCATATCCAGCAGGATCTGGCCGATGCGGATATGGTTGTCGGCGTGGTTGGCGCTGACGATGTAGCCGTCACGGAAAACCAGCTGGCTTTCGCCTTTTTGACTGCTGACATGCAGTGTACCGCTCTTCCTGGTGGAATGTAGCAGCTGGATTACATCAACGATCGGGAGATGTTCAAGATCACCGGAAAAGGACATAAACAGTTTACCTGTATGGGAGCCTGCTGATAAAAATGGAGTAGTTGTGTATATCGGAAGATTTTATACACAATCATTCAACAATCAAGCAAATATTTGTGTTGGATGCTGGTTTGTGAAGCTTGCCCATAGGCTTGCCGGCGCTGGTTTCCAATCTTGACACCCCCCGGCTTTTGCGTTAACTTATCACGTCCTACCGCAGGACGTGCCGCACTATTTAGACCTAGCCTCGTTTGACAGGTAAATCAGCATGAAAATCACAGCAGTTATTCCTGCCCGTTACGCATCGACGCGTTTCCCCGGCAAGGCGCTGGCCGAGATCGGTGGCAAGCCGATGATCCAGCATGTTTACGAACGTACCTTACGGGCGTCGCTGATTGGCGAGGTAATCGTCGCCACTGATGATGAACGTATATTCAACGTGGTCGAGGCCTTTGGCGGTATCTGCCGCATGACAGCGGATACCCACGAAACCGGCACCGACCGTCTGGCGGAGGTGTCGCTGGGGCTGGATTCAGATCTGATTGTGAATGTGCAGGGGGATGAACCGCTGATCGAGCCGGAGATGATCGACCAGGCTGTGCGCCCGCTGATCGCTGACCAGACCTTGCGGATGGGTACCTTGAAAACCCGCATCCGCTCGCTGCACGATTTCCTTTCCCCCAACGTGGTCAAGGTGGTTACGGATCGTGAGGATAACGCGCTCTATTTCTCCCGCTCACCCTTGCCGTTTTTTCGCGACAAGTGGCAGGATCTGAAGGATGATTCATTTCAGTGCGGCAAATTGCTCTGCTACAAGCATGTTGGTCTTTATGTCTATCGTCGCGATTTTCTGTTGGAGTTTGCCGCTATGGAGCCAACCTTTCTGGAAACGTCCGAAAAGCTGGAACAGCTCCGGGCGCTGGAGAATGGTGTGCGCATCCGGGTAGTGGAAACCGGTTTTGAGTCGATCGGCGTTGATACCCCGGAGGATCTGGCCAAGGCCTGTGAACGTTTTAAATGCCGGGACCAGGGAATGGGGACCCGGGACTAGTAAAATCTGTTCTTATTTAAAAAATGAATGATTTTGCCAGACCCCAGTCCCTGATCCCCTGTCCCGGATCATATTTTCCGAATTCTCTCCCAGGAGCTGTAAACATGAAAAACAAATTTATCTTCATCACCGGTGGTGTTGTTTCCTCCATCGGCAAAGGTCTGGCGGCTGCTTCACTTGGCGCGCTGCTGGAAGCGAGAGGACTTCGGGTAACCATGCAGAAGCTGGATCCGTACATCAATGTTGATCCTGGCACCATGTCGCCGTTTCAGCACGGTGAGGTGTTTGTAACCGATGATGGCGCCGAAACCGATCTGGATCTGGGGCATTATGAGCGTTATACCAACGCCCGCCTTTCCAAAAAGAGCAATTTCACCACTGGCCAGGTCTACTATTCGGTGATTGAAAAGGAACGTCGCGGCGATTATCTGGGCGGCACGGTTCAGGTTATTCCGCATATCACCGACGAGATCAAGAGCAAGATCGTTGAGAATGCCAAGGGTGCCGATGTGGCCATTGTGGAGATCGGCGGCACGGTCGGTGATATTGAATCGCTTCCGTTTCTGGAGGCGATCCGTCAGCTGCGCCATGACCGCGGCTTCGGCAACTGTCTGTATGTGCATGTCACCCTGGTGCCATATATCCGCAGTGCCGGCGAGCTGAAAACCAAACCGACCCAGCACTCGGTCATGGAACTGCGCAAGATCGGTATCCAGCCTGATATCCTGCTCTGCCGCTGTGAGCGTGACCTGCCCCAGGACATGCGCAGCAAGATCTCCCTGTTCTGTAACGTGGAGGAAAGGGATGTCATTCCGGTGGTTGACTCGGAGCACATCTATTATGTGCCGCTGGCGCTCAACAAGGAAAAACTGGATGAGCGGGTGGTTGAAAAGCTCAATATCTGGACCAAGGCCCCTGACCTGGGGCAGTGGCAGGATGTGGTCGATACGCTGCGGCATCCGGGCAACGGTGAGGTGCGGATTGCCATGGTCGGCAAGTACGTCAATCTGACCGAATCATACAAATCACTGGCCGAGGCCCTGACCCACGGCGGCATTGCCAATGATTGCAAGGTCAGCGTCAAGTACATCGATTCGGAAAAGATCGAGCAGGATGGGGTGGACGGTCTTTTTGAGGACGTGGACGGCGTGCTGGTGCCCGGCGGATTTGGTGAGCGTGGCACCGAGGGCAAGGTGATGGCTATCGAGTACGCTCGCCTGAATAAAATCCCATTTTTTGGTATCTGCCTGGGCATGCAGATGGCTGTGGTGGAGTACGCCCGCAATGTATGCGGCCTACCGGATGCATGTTCCAGTGAATTCCGCAAGGACTCCAGCGCCCCGGTCATACACCTGATGGAAGAGCAGAAGTCTGTCAGCAAAAAAGGGGGCACCATGCGTCTGGGAGCCTATCCCTGCGCGCTTGAAAAGGGTACGCTGGCCCATGCTTCCTACAATGCGCCAGAGATATCCGAGCGTCATCGCCACCGTTACGAATTCAACAACAGCTATCGTGAGCTGCTGACCGGCAAGGGACTGGTACTTTCCGGAACCTACAGGGAAAAGGATCTGGTCGAGGTGATCGAGATCCCCGGCCATCCCTGGTTTCTGGCCTGCCAGTTCCACCCCGAGTTCAAGTCCAAGCCACTGGCGCCCCATCCGCTGTTCCGTTCCTTTGTCGGCGCCGTCATGGCCCATCGTGACGGGAGGTAGCCCGTGACAAAAGAGATAGTAATCGGCAATGTAAAGCTCGGGGCCAACCGTCCCCTGGTGCTGATCGCAGGTCCTTGTGTGATCGAGTCGGAAGAAGCGACCCTGTATCATGCCGAACGCCTGATGACGATCTGCAACGGGCTGTCCATCCCGCTGATTTTCAAAGCCTCCTACGACAAGGCCAACCGTACCTCGATCAATTCCTTTCGCGGTCCAGGCATGCGAGAGGGGTTGCGCATTCTGGAGAAGGTTAAAAAGTCGCTGGTTCTGCCCGTGCTGTCCGATATCCATTCTATCGAGCAGGTTCAGCCAGCCGCCGAGGTGCTGGATGTGATCCAGATCCCGGCCTTTCTCTGTCGCCAGACCGATCTGCTGGTGGCGGCCGCCAAAAGCGGCCGGGTTATTAATGTCAAGAAGGGGCAGTTCCTGTCCCCTTGGGATATGCAGAACGTGGCTGGCAAGATCGCCGCGTCCGGCAATCAGAACATCAGCCTGACCGAGCGCGGCGCATCCTTCGGATACAACAATCTGGTGGTGGACATGCGCACCTTCCCTGTCATGCGTGCCAGCGGCTACCCGGTTATCTTTGACGCCACACACAGCGTGCAGCTGCCGGGCGGGCAAGGTGACTGTTCTGGCGGACAGCGCGAATTTGTCGAGTATTTGAGCCGCGCTGCCGTAGCTACCTGCATCGACGGTATTTTCATGGAGGTGCATGAAGCGCCGGACAAGGCCCTGTGCGACGGCCCCAATTCCATCCCGCTGGATGAGCTGCCGGCCCTGCTGAAGACGCTCAAGGCCATCGACGCTATCGTCAAGCCGCTTTAAGTGTTCTGCTTCGTGATAAAATGCAGTCTGCCTCAGATGGCGCGGAGAGAAGTCAAACAGAGGCAAACCTTTTTTCTGTATCGCCAGACATTTGCCACACAATTAATCATATTCTGTTATATTTTCAGTATTCTCTGTGGTTAAGAATCCGGGATGCAGCCTGATTGGCCGCATCCTTTTTTTGTCAGGAAACCTGATATGAAAAAGCCGGATCATCCCCTGTCGGAAGTGCTGCTGCGCAGATGGGGCAGTTTGCTGCGCATACGTCATGCCTGTCTGGAAAACGGCAGCGCCGAAGAAATCCATGACCTGCGGGTTGCCTCCCGTCGCATGCGGGCGGCCTTGAAACTGGCAGACGTGGTTGTCCCCTGCAAGTCGATATCACGGCTTAATGTATCGGTTCGCAAACTGACCCGCAAGAGCGGCCATATCAGGAACATGGACGAGTTTATCCAGTTTCTGAAGGGACTTTCGGAAGGGGATACCCGCCGTTTTGACCTGCTGATTGACAGTTTGACCCATCAGCGTTGTGCGGAATCGGACAGTTTGAATAAGGTGTTGAGGCGTTTTGATGCTGACTGGTTATCAAGACGCATGCAGCGGGTTATGCAGCGGATGGACAACGGTAATAGGCAATGTATGCAATCACTGCTTTCCAGCGCCGGCATTGAGTGTTTTCGTAATGTTCAGCTTTACCTGACATTTCTGCTGGACAGGGACGCTGCAGAAGCGAGGCATGCGCTGCGCATTGCAATCAAGCGCTGGCGATACCTGGTCGAGATTGCTGCTGAAGTCAGCGGAGCCGATTATGGGCCGCTACTGAATGATCTGAAGGTCTATCAGGGGCTTTTGGGGCGTCTGAATGACCTGACGGTATTCCAGGGCTGGGCTGCAAGCCTGGAGATTGACCCGGATGACCGTAACCTGCTTGTATCCGCATCCCGGTCGGCTGCGATAACCGCCTTTCAATCCCTGGAAGCGCTCGCCGAAGACAGGCCATTGAGGTATTCCTTTCTGTAAAGGGTGACAACATGAAAAAGACAAGACTGGCTGCCATCGATATCGGTACCAATTCCATCCGCTGCATCTGTGTCGAGGTCGACCCACAGGGGCGTTTTGTCGTTGTGGATGATGAAAAGGCCACCGTGCGTCTGGGGGAAAATCTCGGCAAAAACGGTCTGATTTCACCGGCGGCCTTTGCCCGGGCGATTGAAGCGGTCAGCCGCATGCGCAAGCTGATCGACGGTCTCAAGGTTTCAACAGTAGAGGCGGTGGCTACCAGTGCGGTGCGCAATGCCGCCAACGGCGGTGAACTGGTCGAAGCGCTCAGTCTTCAGCTCGGCAGTGAAATCAGGGTGATCAGCGGCCAGGAAGAGGCCGAACTGGCGGCAATTTCAGCCTTGCATAACTTTGATATGGATGGCAAGCGCTTTGCCATGATGGATATCGGTGGTGGCAGTGTGGAGTTGGTGTTTGCCCAGGGCAGCCATATCGAGGAATACTATTCATTTGACCTGGGCGCGGTGCTGATGACCGATCAATTCATGTCCGGCGATCTGGTAAGTGAAAAGGATTATAACCGTTTTCGGCGACATGTCAGGGATGTGCTGATCAAGGCCTTCGGCAAGGAACGCATGCCGGTGCAGTGTTTTATCGGTTCGGGTGGCACGATCACGTCACTGGGGGGCATGTCCATGCACATGCGGCGTCAAAGCTTTGCCTCGGTACACGGCTACGAGGTGCTCCGCTCCGAGGTGGTGCACCTGCTGGCCATGCTCAGACATCGTGATGTCAAGTCGCGTCGCACGGTCGCAGGACTCAATCCGGACCGTGCCGACATCATTGTGGCCGGACTGGGTGTGGTGGACGAACTGATGAGGTTTTTCAGGGCCAACCTGCTGCTGGTCAACGAGCGGGGCATCCGTGAAGGGCTGATCATCAAGTGTATTAAACGGATGGGACTGCTGGCGGAAAGCAGCGTCAGACGTACCTGGCGCGAATCTGTGCTGGAATTTGCCCGTTCCTGTCAGTTCGATGAAGGCCACTCCCGCCATGTAGCCAAGCTGTCCCTGGCGCTTTTTGACGGACTGGCCCGGGAGCATGGTCTCAAAAAGAATGAGCGGCGTCTGCTGGAGGCGGCGGCCATGCTGCATGATATCGGATATTTCATCAGCTACAACAGCCATCACAAGCATTCTTATCACCTGATTCACCATGCCGATCTGTTCGGCTTCACCCCGCGCGAACGGGAACTGATCGCCCAGATTGCCCGCTATCATCGCAAATCGCTGCCACGGAAGAAGCATTCCGGTTTTGTGCAGCTGAATGAAAGGGATCAGCTTGTTGTCGGGCGCCTTGGTGGCATTCTGCGGCTGGCGGATGGTCTGGATAGGCGGCGCAACGGGTTGGTAGAGATCGTTGACCTGCAGCGCTCCGTTTCTGATTACAGGATCAGGCTGCTGGGCACGGAGGATATTTCGGTCGAGATTTTTGGCGG
The DNA here is from genome assembly GCA_035407085.1 of Deltaproteobacteria bacterium. Classification (GTDB taxonomy): domain Bacteria; phylum Desulfobacterota; class Desulfuromonadia; order Geobacterales; family Pseudopelobacteraceae; genus JBGSQR01. The sequence goes on from DAONZY010000029.1 coordinate 23,717, forward strand.
TGATAGCAAAAAGGATATGTTTGAGAAGTATTTCGGCGGGTCGGTGGTGTTTGTGACCGGTTAGCAGCAGACCTTTAAACTCAATAACTGCGGTTAGCCACAGGGCGCACAGAGAATGCACAGACACCATATTTGATTTTTATCTGAAAGCTCTGCGTTCTCTGAGGGCGCAGATGTCGTTTGAAGTTTTACAGATGTGGGGTTCAAAAGAAAAGGCCGGATGGATTGTCCGGCCTTTTCTGCTGATATTGTGTTGACAGTTTCATGCCTTGATGTTCAACAGTTCCCTGGTCATCTCGTCGTTGGCCTTGATCGCCTTGGTATTGGCCTTGAAACTGCTGCTGTTGGACATCATGTTAACCGCTTCACGGGAGATGTCCACCCGATCCTCGGTCTTTTCAACCCTGACGCTGACGCCGCCATTGGGCTTTTCACTGTTGATCGCCCTTGAGGTCTTGAAGTCCTCGGTCTGCACGTTAGCCACGTTGTTGGCTGTGACGGCCTGTCTTATGGCATAAGCATTCAATGCGCTGTTGGATATGTCGGAGACGCTGTTCATATGCTGTCCTCCTTTGCCACCGTTTCTGTCTACAAGATAACTCTACTCCTGTTAGCAGAATATCTGCAAGCAGAGAAATAAGGGCTGTTAACCGCAGAAAACCAGGAAAACACACCCCAAAAATGCATTTCACACAGAGGCACGGAGCTTACTGAGCTGCTGATGAAGGCCTTTCTTCGCGTCCTTTGCGGCTTCGCGAGAGACAAAGGCCTTGTTTCTCGCCCGTTCGCTCTGCTCACTCAAGACGCGGAGCCCGCCAAGAAAATCGTTAAAACAACCATCATATAAAAGCGGTACACACGGGGGGCACATAGTTCGCAGATCCATAACAATCACCAGATCTGAAGCCTTTCTCTGTGTCCTCTGTGGCAGATAGATATCGCTGTTTTTCGGGTTTTACGGCACGGTCTCCTGTTCCCAACGGGTCAGGATCTGCATGGCCTCGCTGCTGCTGCCGGCGCACATGTCAGGGCAGGGACTTAAGCTGGCACATACAGCCGGGCGCTCTGCCTTGCCAAACAGCAGACACAGGTTATCTGCCGTCAGCTGGATGCAGCGTATTCCGGCCGGTTTGCCCAGCGGCATGCCTGGAATGGGTGAGGAGATGGAAGGGGCGATGCAGCAGGCCGCACAGCCCGGACGGCAGCTAGTCATCTTTCTTGATTCTGACCACCTGGCTGACGCCAGGCATGGACTCGATCGCATGGTCGTCAAGCGTGTCGGTCTCGCCGATCACGCCGATGATGGTGCGGTTGGCGCCGGTGGACTGGTGGATGTCAAAGTCCCGGTTAATCAGGTATGCCTTGATCCGGTCCAGCTCGGGGTCCGGGGTGTTTTTCTTCATGATGATCAGCATTTATAATCTCCTGCTTCAGAAATCTGTTTCACGCTACGGTCAAGTCTTGGCAATTCAAAAGCTCTGCACACGGATCAAATCTGATAAAACCGGATTACAAATTCGGATCAAAACATTCAGTTTCTGAATCAGACTGTTATCTAACGTTGTCAGATGTTTATTCGTGTGAAACGACATAGTTGAGAACGGTTTGGAATATTTATTTGGACGGCGGCTCTTCTTCTGTCTCACCATGGGATCTGATGCGTTCCAGCCTTCTGGACTCGTCGATGACCCGCTCGAACAGTCTGACAATGGCGCCGTCATCCAGAGGCCCCGGGTTGTCCTCTTTCATGCGGGCAAAGATGCGTTTTTCCCGTGATGGATCATATACGGGCAGATTGAGCTGTTTTTTATGGTGGCCGATCTCCAGAGCCAGCCGGGCGCGTTCGTTGAAGATGCGCAGCAGCACATCGTCCAGCAGATCGATGCGTTTCCTGATTTCATTGATATCCAAGATGCTCTCCAAAATTTAAAACAGTAATTTGCCACAGAGGCAACTGAGAAAAGCTGTAACCCCCCTTAGTCCCCCCTATTTTATAGGGGGGAAGCAAGCGTAGCGAAGCAGGGGGGTACTGTTTCAAGCCTGCAATCAGTTCAGATTAGATGATTTTTCACGAATGTATCCCGCTTCCAGTTGACATCATCCCGTTCAGGATAGTCGATATTGTAGTGCAGACCTCGGGATTCTTTGCGCTTTTGGGCACAGGTGATGATCAACTCTGCTACGGTGGCGATATTCCTGAGCTCGATCAGGTCTGATGTGACGATGGAATTCCAGTAGTAATCACTGATTTCATCCTGGATCAGCTGGATGCGGCGCATGGCGCGTTCCAGCCTTTTGTCGGAGCGCACTATCCCCACGTAGTTCCACATGAAGCGCCTGATCTCGTCCCAGTTCTGCGATATCACCACCATCTCATCACTGTTGGCAGCCTTGCCGGGATCCCATTCCGGGATCGTTATGTTATGGCTGTAACTTTCCAGAATTTTGCTGACAGAATGACGGTAGGCCCTGCCGGCGTATACAGCCGCCTCCAGCAGGGAATTGCTGGCCAGCCGGTTGGCCCCGTGCAGTCCGGTAAAGGCAGTCTCTCCGATGGCATACAATGACCTGATGTCCGATTCACCGTTGGTGTCCACAGCCACCCCGCCGCACAGGTAGTGAGCAGCCGGTACCACTGGCAACCACTCTTTGGTCATATCCAGCCCGAATTCCAGACAGGTGTTGTAGATGTTGGGAAAACGCTTGCGAACGGCGTCGGCCGGCTCATGGGTGATATCCAGAAAAACGCAGTCATCACCCCTGGTTTTCATCTCCTTGTCAATGGCCCGGGCCACGATATCCCGGGGGGCCAGATCCTTCAAGTGGTGATATTTCTCCATGAACGGTGTGCCGTCGGCAAGCCTGAGGATGGCCCCTTCACCGCGTACGGATTCCGATATCAGAAAGGACTTGGCCTTGGGGTGGAAGAGGGTGGTGGGGTGGAACTGCATGAACTCCATGTTGGCGGCAGTTGCACCGGCGCGATAGGCCATGGCAACACCGTCACCAGAGGCTACATCTGGATTGCAGGTGTATAAATAGACCTTGCCGGCCCCGCCGCAGGCCAGCAGTGTTGCCCCTGCGGAGAAGGTTCTGACCTGGCCGGATCTGATGTCCAGCACATAGGCGCCCAGGCAGCGGTTTTCACCCTGGGATGTCTGGCCCAGTTTTGCAGTGGTAATCAGGTCAATGGCAATATGGTGCTCGAAGATGGTGATGTTTTTATGTCGGGCGACGGCCTCCACCAGCGCGCGCTGGATCTCCCTGCCGGTTACGTCCTCGGCGTGCAGGATCCGCCGGGCGCAGTGTCCACCTTCCCGGGTCAAGTCATAACCATCCGAACCGGTTGAAAACTGCACCCCCCACTGAATCAGCCTGTCGATGGTTTCCGGGCCTTCTTCAACTACATTTTTGACCACATCTGCGTGGCAGATACCGGCTCCGGCCACCATTGTGTCATTTACATGTGCTTCAAATGAGTCGTCTGCGGAATACACCGAGGCAATACCGCCCTGGGCATAGTTGGTGGCGGTTTCCGAGACCTCTCTTTTGGTAACAACGGATACTGTGCCGTGTTCGGCAGCCTGCAGGGCGTAGGAGAGGCCGGCAATGCCGCTGCCGATAACCAGAAAATCGCTTTCAATGCGCATGATTGGCAATCCTTTAAACCTATAAACAGCATTAACCACAGTGTACACAGAGTTTTTGAGAAAAACAGGGGGTAGAAAATTATACAACTTCACCAATCAGGTGAATCAGAATAAAACAAATTCTGTAATGATCTCTGTGTATTCTCTGAGTTCTCCGTGGTGAACAGCCGTTTAAGGTCAGCATAAGATTTTGAAGGCAGATTATTTACCCGTGGTTATGGATTTGTCAAGAAAAGAGGGGGATATAATGCTGTCCACACATCAAGTTTGAAACAGGACGATGGGGATATGCTTCTGGTATAGCTTGAAGTCCTTGTCTGTTGTCAGAATTTGCAGGTTATTACGCACAGCCGCAGCGCAAATCAGAAAGTCGGTGTTAGACCCCTGAATACCGTTGTTTCGGCAGGTATTGAAATATTCAGCGGCAAGTTCGTAATCACCAGTTGTTAAAAATAGGTCAGGGAATGCCTGTAACCGCTCTTTTAACAGGGTAAACTGATCAGCATCTTTGATGCCGGAAAGAATTTCCTGACGAACAGGCCCGATCACCTCGACACGGAAATCTTTGATCAGTTCAGTCAAAACAGCCTGAAGAAGCTGATCTGCACTCTTATTGCGGCGCAGAACCAGAGACCAGACGCTGGTATCGACAAGGACTTTCATGCGATTTTGCGCTGCGTTTTGTAGTTGAAAGTTGAGTCATATTCAATTGTATTGAACAGATCAATTACTGACATCTGCTTTCTGCGCTGAATATATTCAATCAGTGCTTCAGTAACGACAGCCTTCTTTGTCGGACTCTTGCCGATGATTCTTGCTTCTTCAATCAGTTGTGTGTCTATTGCCAGATTGGTAGCCATAATTACACCTCCTATGTCTACACAAATAATTACACATTGCGGAGTGTGAGTCAATGATCTGGAGTGTGTCTCTCGCCCGTTCGCCCTGCTCACTCAAGCCGCGGAGTACGCGGAGAAACGAAATACAAATGGTCTCGGGTGGTAACCAATCAAAAGGTTTGAGGCCTTACTTTGCGTCCGTTGCTGCTTGGCGTGAGAAAATGCCTTAAGATTTTCCCAGTCCCCAGTCCCGGCTGTTAAGCCTCCTTTGCGGCTTGGCGAGAGGGGATATGAGGTCATTGGAATTTTAAAATTGACAAATACTACAGGCATTAATATTATTCCCATCAAAATAGTATGAAAAGGGTTTGTATGAAGCTTTCTGCTAAAAGTGAGTATGCACTACTCGCATTAATATTCCTGGCTCGAAATGACTCTGAAAAACTTATTCCAGTGCATGTGATTGCAACCGCTCAATCCATACCGGTCAAGTTTCTGGAACAGATATTGGCGGTTTTGAAGCGAGCCAGGTATTTGCGCAGCCAGCGTGGTCAAGAGGGCGGATATGCCTTGGCAAAACCTCCTGAACAAATTCAGCTGGCAGAGATAATAAGACTGTTTGATGGGGCGCTTGCGCCTACCGAATCCGTTAGTGTGTATTTCTATGAACCAACCCCGATTGAAAAAGAGCTGAGCTTGATAGCTGTGTTCCGTGATATCAGGGATTATATTGCGAAGAAATTAGAAAACACGACATTAGCTGATATTGCACATATTGGTAGTAGAGGGGGAAAATGATGTTTGTATTAAAGTGTGTTACGTGTCTGATTGCTGCGATTGTTCTTGCAACTCCTGTCTTTGCTTCAAGCGACATGCTCTTGAATGTTTCCTATGACCCGACCCGTGAGTTGTATCAGGAATTCAATACATCTTTTGCAAGGTATTATACTCAGAAATATGGGCATCAACCTGTTATAAAACAGTCACATGGCGGCTCCGGCAAACAGGCGCGCTCGGTCATTGACGGACTGGGGGCTGATGTTGTGACCCTGGCATTGGCTTACGATATTGATGCCATACAATCAAAGGGGCTGATCAATAGAGGTTGGCAAAAGCGATTTCCCCATAACAGCTGTCCTTATACATCTACAATTGTGTTTCTGGTGCGCAAAGGCAATCCCAAACATATCAGGAACTGGGATGATTTGGTGAGGCCGGGGGTGTCGGTTATAAGTCCAAATCCGAAGACCTCTGGCGGAGCCCGCTGGAACTATCTGGCAGCCTGGGCGTTTGCCATGCATCAAAGGGGCGGCAATGAGGCAAAGGCCAGGGAGTTTGTTGGAAAACTGTTTAGAAATGTCCCGGTCCTTGATTCAGGTGCTCGAGGCTCAACAAATACATTTGTGCAAAGAGGTATGGGTGATGTGCTGCTGGCATGGGAGAATGAGGCCCTGCTTATTGTCAACAAACTGGGGCGGGGAAGGTTTGAAATAGTAACACCGACTGAGAGTATTTTGGCCGAACCACCTGTCGCAGTTGTGGATCGTGTGGTTGATAAAAAAGGCACCCGCGGTCTGGCAGAGGAATATCTCAATTTTATGTACAGTGACGCAGGTCAAAGGATAGCAGCCAAGCATTACTACAGGCCTGTTAACAGGAAATTTCAGTCGCAAACAGTCAAAGTGCGTCTTTATAAAATCGACAAATTGTTCGGCGGCTGGCAGAAGGCCCACAAGGTTCATTTTGCTGATGGCGGTATTTTTGATCAAATCTATTCCAGATGATTTTTTGACATCATCAGATCAAGGCCTGACTTTGTATGCAATGTTTTAAACAGCACAACAGCCTGCCTGGTTTTTCCGTGACACTTGGAATGACCTTGC
>DAONZY010000030.1:0-29764 GCA_035407085.1 Deltaproteobacteria bacterium
AACAAGGGAACAGCATAACTCTTATCTTGTGTCCAAGGTACCGGGCGCGCTACACCCCGTTTACAAACCGTATCCTATACAACCCCGGCGGCAGCCGATTTTCCGCTCGTCCGGTGGAATCTAGTTTAGCATCTTAACAGTACACATGATCAAAATAGCAATTGCTGACCTGCAACATCTTCTGTGTATGCTTGGTTGTCATCAAATAACTCAAATGTTTGATAATTGTGCTGTTGCGCAATGCGATTGATTTCATCTTTTCCTTCCATAATCAAAAGCCTGCCAACCTCGCCAGATTCTCTACGTTGTTCAGGAGTTAGCCGCCCAGTTGTAACAAATATAGCGCTATCCACTCTTCGCGTAAAACATCCAGACAAAAATTTCAACCATTCCAATGTTGCAGGAGCGTTGTTAGGAGCATGAAACTTGACTTGAACTCCAATTTTAGCAAGGACGTGAGCGTTCAAATCAATGCTGTCACCAATAAAATCAAGTCCTCTCTCATTTGATTTATGTACTCCTTGATGGTACCAGAGATACTTTGGGTACATTTTCTTTAGTAGTTCAAGAATATATTTTTCAAATGCAATACCACGTGCTGAATTTGATAAAACACGCACTTCCGTGTTTTCATCTACATCTATGACAGTTTCTGTTTCTTCTTCTTGTGTATTTATAAGCTGTTTACCCGCCGATGTAATTTCCCATCCAGGATAATTTTTATCATACGGTCTTATATAACCGGCTTTGACCGCAACACTGTTTACAAAAAATCTAAGACTTGCTTTACCCTGCACAGACAATGTAAATCCTTTGGAGTTTAGCTCAATTTCCAGTGCTCTATAGATTTCATCTGTTGAAGCTTTGCCTCCTTTTTCCATAATGGCGCGCAGAGCGATTTTTATCTGATCATCTCCACTATACCCTGCTTCATTACCAGTAACTGCCCGTAGTTCCATCATTTATCTCCTTGGCTTACTATATTGATTCTGCACACTTCAAAAATGCTACCTAAACGCCCTTCAAATACCCCTGCAGCCATATCCGTCCCTCAATATCCTGTCCAACCTCCGGTGGCGTTTCTCCATCCCAGGCACGGGCCGTGATGACGATATCAAGATCAAAATCCTCCGGTTCAAGATCTGACAGCCTCATTACGGTTGCCTTTACCAGCCAGCCATCTTGGCCGAGGTAATCTTTGAACAGTGTTACCGCCTTGATTGGACCACGGAATGAGTAATCATCCACATCCCATTCTGAAATAGGCAAAAAGAACGCACTTCCCCCCAGCCGGATAGTGCCTGACCGCTCCGGTGGTTCTTCGCCGCGCTGCTGCGCCAGTATCGCCTCCCACGCTACTTGATCGGGATTGGGCGTGTACGGCAGTTCAATTTCTTCTGCCGGTCGTGCTCCATAGGCAATGCCGCTCAGGATGAAGTCGTATTCCCTTCCGCATTCGTACCAGCTCCGGTTTAGCAGATAATGAGCATCATAAAGCGTGATTTCTGCTTCACCAATGGTTGCGGTAATCTGTGCTTCGACACCCGCCTCCCAAACGGCAACTTCATTGATCACCAGCCGGTGCCGTTGCCCATCTGCCCAAAACGGGTACACTGTGCAAAGACGGTTCTGTTTGGCAACGTCATCGACGGCTATGGTTATGATCACTCCCCGGTCTGTTTGAGGCCAAACAAGGTGATAACCAGGCACCCAATCTTCAGGCAGTGGGCGGTGGGGTTCCTTGATACTGCCGAAACCTGTGACGATATCGGCTTCATTGATTGCTTCCGGAAGTTTACTGACAATTCCCTCCGCTCCATCTTCAAAAAACGGCTCCCAGTGCGAGCCCATGAAATGTTCACTGCCTTGCGGCTCAAAGCGGAATGTCGAGTCGGGCCAGCAAAGCGTTTTCCTAGATTGTCCTGCTGTTTCCTGCTCCGCCTGGGCGGTTCGCCATTCAGACTCCGCCTTTTCGCTCCAAGGGCAGAACTGTTCCGGTTCCTTGCGAAACATGGCATGCCGTCCATCATCAGTGCAGATGCCAATGTAATCAGCGCCTACAAAAGTCACGTCACACGGGCCATGCCACTGATGCAAAATTTTATCGCCAACCTGTAAATTATCCATCTAGTCCTCCGCTATGTCTGGTTTTACAGATATAAAGATCGCAACATAAAATGTTGATTTATGCCGGTGGGCGGGCTTCAAGCCTGCCTATTATCCATGATGCTGCATTCTCGCAGACACACAGGCAGGATGCCTGCGCTCCTATATAAAAGACAGCGCAACAAAATGATGACATTTGTTGGAGGGTAGCCTTCCAGCCTGCCAATTATTCACGATTCAGCTCAGGTTGTTTTTTAAATATCGACTGATGCGCTGTTTATCTTCTTCTTTCCGTTCGGCAACACTTCAATGCTTGTAATAGCGGAAAAAGTAAATCGATCATAACTGGTCATGAATGGCTTGATATCTCGCGCTATTTCCAGACCAACCTTGTTGTGCGCCTCAACATCAAGGCTTGCTGGGTGCTCCATTGATTCCCAGTAAGAGTAGGCCCAACTGTCGAGCCTGGCAACAAGTTCATCCGGCAGATTGAATTCGTCATAATTGTACAAATCCGTGTAACCGTAATAATCGTTATCTACATGAAAACAGAATTGGTCCAGTGACACCGTGAGCATCTCACAGTACCCCCTGTTTATGATCCATCTCATCAGCCCTTGCCAGCGCCCGCTGGAGCAGATTCACCTTTTTCTTGTATAACAGCTGTTCCTGATCGTCTACAGCAGAAACAGACGGATAGTTTTCATCGTGCCCGGGCATTGTCAGATAATCAATTAACCCATCAAAAGCTTGCTTGAGGCGGAGAGGGCTTATAATCTTGTCGCAGTCAGGACATAAGGAGAGCACATCTTCAGCATCAATCACAATCAACTCATCTTCGTTTAATTCTTCACTCCAGTCCATTTGTCCTATAAAACGGACTACTGAGACCCGAGCCCGGTTTTCTCCGAATTCCACGCCGCAACAACTACATATTTCTGGCAAACTTGATCCGGGCTGTCGAGTGTTATCTTCATTGTTTGCCGGAACAGGCAGACCGAGATTTGATGCCAGATACTTCCAAACTTCTTTTCTATCCGCCAGGATATTTCCACAACAGGCACACAGAGTAATCAGCGGCTCTGACTCTATTACAGCTACCGCTTTTCGCGAATCAAAGTCTTCATAATGGGGTTGTTCCACATTGCGTGCAATTTCCAGAATTGCGTTGCCGTAGTAAATATTACGGCCACAGACATCGCATTGGACAAAGACAGAATTGGGGATACACATGATTGCCTCCTGAACAGTTATCGGCTTCTCACATGTATAAGACAGCAAAACAAAATGATGATCTCTGCCGGAGGATAGGCTTCCAGCCGGCCAATCCTGCGAATAGTGGGATATTGTGCGCTGCAGTGCATTTACAGGCAGGATGCCTGCGCTCCCGGTTAAAGCATTGCCCCCATACGGATCGTTGACACTATGCCACCGTTTCTGGGATGGGCAACGAGACCCAAGCGCAGATCGCTTCACATCGCAGGCTGCCGCCACTCAATGACCCTGCGCACTATCAGCGGCAGCAGTACGGCCATGAAGATCATGGCACAGCCAGCCCACTCCATGGAACTGAGCCGTTCCCCCAGGGCAAAAAAACCAGCCAAAAGGCTCCAGACCGGATCGAGCGTAAAGAGCAGACCGGCCATGGTGGGAGTGACATAGCGCTGATAGGTGTTCTGCAGGGTAAAACAGATCACGGTTGGGAAGATGGCGCAATAGATCAGCGAGGTGAGAGCCGGTACCGATATGCCTGCCGGCGGTTCGGATGTCGCCAGGGCAGCAGCTCCGGCAATCAGAGCCACTGTGGCGAACTGCACGCCGGAGACCAGATAGATGTCGTCATCCTTGATCACCTTGGCAACCGCAATGATGTGGCAGGCAATGAACAGGGCACAAAGGGTCGAGATCATGTCCCCCTGGTTGAAACCCTGGCCGCCGCTTGAGGCCAAGAGCCAGATGCCGGATACGGCCAGCGCGATGCCGGCCATATTGATGCGTCCAACCTGCTCCTTCCAGACAACCCTGGTTATCAGCGGAATGAACAGCACAAACAGGTTGTTGAGCACACCGGCCCTGGAGATGCTGGTGTCCTTGACGCCGAACGCAAAGCTGATATTGGTGATGCCGAGCACAAGCCCCACGATCATGCCCCGTGTGAATGTCTGCCTGGTCATGCGTTTCAGGCGGTATCCAAACAGCACCAGCATGATCATGGCTGCCATCAGAAACCTGAAGAAGACAAAATAAAGCGGCGGCATGTCACGCAGGCCAATCTTGCTGAACAGGAAGCTGCCCCCCCAGAAAATGGTAGCCAGTATCAGACTGGAGTATATGCGTGATTTGGAGGGGGTGGAGGTTACATCCATGCATCAGATTCCTTTCGCTACTATGCCGACAAGCTGCTGCCGTACCAGAAAGCTCTGAACGGCAGGCCAGAACTGGCGGGCGCTTATGATATCGTTATGATCTCCGTCCATCGCTTTGAATGTGGCGTTTCGGGCTGCTGATAAAAGCCGTTCGGCGTGCCAGAACGGCACGACCCGATCCTGCCGGCCATGCACGATCAGAACCGGACCGCCGAATGATCCCAGCACCTGCTGATTGTCATACACGTCACGGAGAAGAAACCCCGGCAGCATATGGCCATGGGCAAAGGGGCGCAGTGATGCAAATGTCGAGACAAGCACCAGGGCGCTGACCGGACGCTGGCGCGCAAGCGCACAGGCTACGCCGCCACCCAGGGAGCGTCCGAAGGCAATGATACGGGCCGGGTCAACATCATTGCGCTTTGCCAGAGCATCATAGGCCGCTACAGCCGCTCTGGCAAGGGCTGGCTCGGAAGGTCGCCCTGGCTGGCCGCCATAACCGGGATATTCCAGCAGCAGCACCCCGATGCCGAGGCGGTGCAGCTTTAGCATCTCAGTCGCCATATCATCAGCCAGCTCCATATTGCCATGACACACGATCACGGCCGGATGACGGCGGCCTGCGCCACTGGCCGGTATGAAACGGGTGCTTACGGCCCCTCCCGGCAGTTGAAGCAGCAACTGTTCCGAGCGGACCGGCAGTTTCACAGACGGCTGCCGGACAAGCGATGTGCCGGGATAGATCATTTGGCGCTGCATGAAAAACATCAGCGCCCCATAACCCAGATAGGCCAGCACAACTATCCGCAGCAGCCGCCTGATCACGAAGCACCGCCTGCAAAATACACTGCCAGCCAGACCGTGTTTTCACCTGGACTGGTCCACTCCACCCGATGTCGGCAGCGGGCCGGCAGCAACAGCCAGTCGCCGGGCGCAAGCCGCCGTTCCGCCTGCTCGCCTTCGATCAGAATACCTGCCCCGCCAGAAACGAGCAGCACCCATTCATCCTGCAGCTGGTCGTACCACTGGCCAGCAGGTGTGGACTGGCCAAAAGACACGATCCTTTCAATGCGTGTACCGGCGGCCTCCGCCAGGGTATCAAAACATTCCTCTGCAGCAGGGCATGTAAGATTTGAAAACAGATTGCTGCCAGCAATAACGGCCATGGAACCACCCCCGGGCAGCTCTTGGGCCGCCAGAATTATGCTTTATATTTAAAAGCTATCATGTATAATCAGCCAAACAGAAAGCGCTCAATCCAAGGAGCATGACATGCAGTCTTTTCTCGAACTGATTTTTGTCACATTCGCAATGCTGGGCGCCTTCCTGCTGGTGTTCGGACTATTCTTCCTGCTGGCACTGGCTCTTTTCCCGGTTGAAAAAGAACTCTCCAAGGTAGTCTGGAGCATGCAGCGCAAGCCCAAGATTACCATCAAACCCAAAGGTTCGTTCAAGGATTTCAGTAAAAAACACTGAAATCTGCAAAACATCCTGCCAACAAACACAAAAGGGGGGGCTTTCCAGCCCCCCCTTCGTTTGTCTGCACACACTTTTAACTTTGGCTAAATCCTGAACTGCCCCACCAGTCGCTTCAGATCGTCGGCCAAATGGGCCAACTGATCAGCCGCCTGGGCGGTCTGATGGGTGCCTGTCGCTGTTTCCTGAATTACATCCGTGATCATGTGCATGTTATTGCTGATGTCACGGCTGGTAGAGCTCTGTTCCTCGGCAGCGGTGGCAATCTGGTTGATCTGGGTAGTAACCGCATTGATCTGGGAGAGGATCTCCTGCAAGGCGCCGCCTGACTTGGATGCCTCTTCAGTCCCCTTTTCCACCTCGTTGACCCCCTCTTCCATGGACGAGACCGCCTGCCTGGTTTCCGCCTGGATCGCCTTGATCATGCCGCCGATCTCCTTGGTGGCGCGGGTGGTGCGCTCGGCCAGCGCCCTGACCTCGTCGGCAACCACGGCGAATCCTCGGCCCTGCTCGCCGGCACGGGCAGCCTCAATAGCGGCATTCAGCGCCAGCAGATTGGTTTGATCGGCAATATCCTCGATCGTGCCGACAATGGCGCCAATCTCGTCGGAGCGAGACCCCAGATTTTCCACGCTGCGGGCTGTTGCGCGCACACGCTCTGCGATGCGGGCCATGCCGTCCACCGTGCCCTGGACAATCTCGGCGCCGCTGGTGGCCAGTTCGTTGGCATGGCGGGAACTCTCGGCTGCGGCATTGCAGTTATTGGCGATGTCCAGCGATGTGGCCGCCATTTCCTCACCGGCAGTTGCCACCGTGGAGGCCTGGGAAGAAACCTCTTCCGTGCCCCGCACCATCCGCTTGGAGGTGTCATGCAGGTCAACCACCGAGGTCGAGACCTCGCCGGCGGCCTGGGAAACCCGACTGATGGCGTCGCGGATCTTGGTAACCATATTGTCCATCGCCCGCATCAATTGTGATGTTTCCGAATTGCCGTCGTCAGCCTTGATATTGGCGGTCATGTCTCCTTCAGCAATACGGTCGGCCACCTGCACACACTGACTCAGTGGCGCCGTAATGCCGCGGGTGATGACTATGGCGGTCAGCACACTCAGCACCAGCGCCGCCAGACCAAACACCAGCATCAGGGTGGTGGCATTTTCCGCACTGCCGATGGCATCCTTGACCCGGACACCAACCCGCATGTCATAGAAATCGAGCAGTTCGGTAACCGCCTTGGTTGAGCTGGCGACCGCCCTGTCACCTTCGCTTTTCATGATCTGCTTGAACTGGGCGATATCACCCGCCATGGCAATTGGGATCAGCTTGTCGTTGATTTTGGTTTCAACCGCCAGCGATGCCTTGACGGCCTGCACCAGCTTGATGCCATCGGGCGTCTTGGTGTTCTTTTCCACCACTGCAAACGATTCGTCCAGCTTGCCTCGCAGCTCCTTGATCTGGACAACCAGTTTTTCCTTCTCGCCCTTTTCATCGGTGATGGTCATGCCCTTGATGCAGTCCTGGATGTTTTTGAGCGCAATGGTGGTCTTGACCACGTTATTGCTGAGCATGCTGATGCGGTTTACGTTGCTGAGCTGGGTTTCGCTCTTCTTCAAGCTGCTGACGCCAACACCGATCACAACCATAAGCAGCAGCGAAACAAAGGCAAAACCGATCATCAGGCGTGTCCCAATGGTAAAACGATTCATAAACCCTCCTGTCTAGTAAAAATGCCTGATAACAACCCGACTGGCCGTTTGTCTTAATCACAGCGGCTAACACGGGAACAATTTTCATTATAATTGATACCCGATTTATAGCAGATTTCCAGTTTTTTTTCGCACCCAATGCAAACTAGCCATTTTCACTGTATAATTCAGTGGAGTTAAAGCAGAAATTGCCACACACAGTCAAGCACACATCTGCTTTGCAAGCGCCTGATGTCGTGCTATGTTGTCAAATCTTCCGCCTTTGCAACAGAGGGGACTGACGAACCATGATCCTGAGAAGGTGCGCCAACAGTTTGTTGACAGCCATCCATACGGCAAGCATAAGGTTGCGCCTTACCCTGCTGGTCATGGCCACCACTGTGCTGGTGCTGGTTTTTGCCAGCTCCTTCATCAGTTCCAGAGCCACTTTGCTGATTGAGCACAACTCCGATCAGCAGCTGGCGTCCGCCAACCATACCCTCGCCACCACCGTATCCGTCTGGCTGGAATCACCACTGAACGCAATGCAGAATCTGGTGGCGCAGCCGGACATCATCAGCATGCATCCCGACCGACAAAAACCGCTGCTCAAAATCATGGCCTCGGCCTATCCCTATATGTACCTGATCAGCACCACCGACCTGCGCGGCATCAATATTGCGCGCAGCGATCTGGCCGCCCCCAAAAACTACAGCGATCGCAACTGGTTCAAACGTGCAGCTGACGGTGAACCGGTTGTCTTTGAAAGCCTGATTGCCCGAACTATCAGCGTCCCGGCAATGGTCGTTTCCGTGCCGATCCGCGGCAGCGGCAAGCAGATCATCGGCGTGGGCATGTTCGCCACGGATCTGAAGCACCTTTCACAGCGTGTGCATGTCTCGCAGGTCGGCAAGACCGGACTGGCCTATGTGGTTGACCGGGAAAACCGGGTCATTGCCCACCCGGACCAGTCATTCACCAACGAACTGCGCGACCTGAGCACCTATCCGCCCGTCAAGGCGCTGCGACAGGGAAAAAGCGGGCTGATCGCCTTTAAGGACGAACAGGGCAAACAGTGGAAGGCCCACATCTCTGCCCTGGACAATGGGTGGGGCATCATCGTCCAGCAGCAGGACATGGAGCTGATGGCCACCCGCCAACTTTTCAGACAGATCTCATTCTCAGCCACCCTGCTGGCGGGTTTGGTCCTGCTCTGCAGCACCTGGCTGGTCGTGCGCCGGGCCCTCAGACCGGTACAGCAGCTGTCCGATGCCGTGGCCGAGGTAACAACGCAGGCATCGGGCCTGACCGACCTGGAGCCTGTGCTGCTGGCCACCCGAACCATCCGGAGCAGAGACGAGGTCGGCGTACTGGCCGCCAGCTTCAACGCAATGGCTGCAAGGCTGCAGGAGACCATGCAGTCACTCAGTCAGGAGCTGTCCGAACACCGACTTACGGCCCTGTCGCTCAAAAACAGTGAAGAGCGCTATCGCAGCCTGGTGGACAACCTCAATATCGGGGTATATCAGAACACCCTCGACCCCAAAGGCAGATTCCTGCAGGCCAACCCGGCCATGCTGAAGATCTTCGGCTATGACTCGCTTGACGAATTTCTGTCGATCCATGTCTCGGACATCTACCTTGACCCGGATGACAGGCACGCATTTCTGGAAGAGGTGGCCATGTCCGGCTCGGTACATGACAAGGAGCTGAAACTGCGCAGGAAAGACGGTACTCCGATCTGGGCATCGGTCAGTGCCACCGTAGGCTGCGAAGAAAACAGCGGCAACTGTCTGCTTTACGGGGTGATCGAGGATACCACCGAAAGGAAAAAACTGGAGGACCAGTTGCGGCAGTCTCAGAAAATGGAGGCCATCGGCACCTTTGCCGGCGGAATTGCCCACGACTTCAACAACATTCTGACCGCCATCATCGGATACACGACACTTCTGAAGATGCGCCTGGCAGACAATGAAAAGCTGCTGGGCTACACCAACGACATACTATCGTCATCGGATAAGGCCACGAATCTGACCCAGAGTCTGCTGGCCTTCAGCCGGAAAAAGATCATCTCGCCGGTGCCGCAGGATCTGAACGCGATCGTGCGGCGTGTGGATAAATTTCTGCACAGGATCATCGGCGAAGACATCGAACTTAAAACCGCATTTGCGGATGAGCCGCTGACCGTGTTGGCAGACAGCAGCCAGCTCGAACAGGTGCTGATGAACCTGGCCACCAATGGCAGGGACGCCATGCCAAACGGTGGGGTGTTGACCATCAGCACCGCCATGATTGAGATACCCAAGACCCACAATTTCATGGAACCAGGCAAATATGCCGTGATTACCTGCTCCGATACCGGACAGGGCATGGACGAAGCAACCCGTCGCAGGATATTCGAACCGTTCTATACCACCAAGGAGGCCGGCAAGGGTACGGGGCTGGGCCTGTCGATCGTCTACGGCATCATCCAGCAGCACAGCGGGGAAATCAACGTCTACAGCGAGCCGGGCAAAGGCACGACCTTCAGGATCTACCTGAAACATGTCAGCGAGGCCGCAGAGGATGCCGGATCGGAACAGCCCCAGGCCGTTGTCGGCGGCACGGAAACCATCTTGCTGGCCGAGGACAACCAAGAGGTGCGCGGTTTGATGCGCAGCATTCTGGAAGAATTCGGCTATACCGTTATCGAGGCGGCCGATGGCGAGGAAGCCATCGAACAATACCTGAGCAACAAAGACAGGATACATCTGCTGATCCTGGATGTGGTCATGCCCAAGAAGAACGGCAAGGAGGTCTACGACCAGATCCGCGCCCTGGATGCAACCATGCCGACACTGTTCGCCAGCGGGTATACGGCAGATATCATCCACCAGAAGGGTATCCTGGAGGAGGGGATGAACTTCATCTCCAAACCGGTCACCCCGCCGCTGCTTTTGAAAAAGGTCAGGGATGTAATTGACTGTCAGTCATGAGGACCAGGAAAGGTTAATCCGATGAAACTGCTGATGACAACGCTGCTGCTGATACTAAGCATCAACTGCGCCCATGCTGCCGACACGATCAGGATCGGCCTGACGCTGAGCCTGACCGGCCATTACGCCGAAATGGCCAACATGCAGAAAATGGCCTTTGAACTCTGGAAGAACGAACTGAACCGCAAGGGAGGCATGCTGGGCAGGCAGGTGGAGCTGATCGTGCATGACGACCGGAGCGATCCCCGAACTGCCAGGCAGCTTTATGAACAGCTGATTGCCAAGCAGCAAGTAGACCTGCTGTTCGCTCCCTATTCCAGTGAAATTACCGAGGCGATTCTGCCGGTGACAGAGAAACACGCCTACCCTATCATCACGTCCGGCGCCTCGGCGGACAAAATCTGGCAACAGGGATACCGCAACACATTCGGGCTTTACACGGTTGCCAGCAGGTATTCCACCGGCTTCCTGGAAATGCTGACCAGACATGATCTCAGCCGGATCGCAATTGTTTACGCCAAGGACGGATTCTCGGCAAGCATCGCCGCCGGAACCAAGTATTGGGCTGAGAAATTCGGGCTCAAGGTACTGATGTTTGAAGGCGTGCCCAAGGGGGCCAATCTGTATTCAGCCCTGGCTACGCAGGTCAAAAACTCAAAGGCCGATGTGTTTATCGGCTGCGGTCACTTCGAAGAGGCGGTCGGCATGAGACAGGCTTTCAAGGCCATCGGATGGCAGCCAGCGGTGTTCTACGCCACGGTGGCACCGACACTGCCCCGCTATCTGGCCACACTAGGGCCATTGGCAGAGCACACCTTCTCCACAACGCAGTGGGAACCGCACCGGAATTATCCCGGATCGGCACAGTTTTCCAACAGCTTCCGCAAGGCATACAACCAGCTGCCATCCTATCAGGCAGCCGATGCCTATGCTGCCGGACAGATCATGGAAAAGGCCGTCACCAAAGCCGGAACCATTGATCGGAAACAGGTGCGGAGGATGCTGTCATCCATGAACACCACCAGCATCATTGGACGTTATGCCGTCAACAAAAACGGCAGGCAGACAGGGCATAAACCACTGATCATCCAGCTGCAAAAGGGTAAGACCGAGATCGTCTGGCCGATGGACATGCGCACAGCCAGACCGGTCATCAGCCATAAAAGGGGCAGGCCATGACCATGCGCTTGCTGATCGTATTGCTATTTTTCTGCGGCATATGCCAACCAGCCGAGGCAGCCGGCAAGGTGCGAATCGGTCTGACGCTGGGACTGACCGGCCAGTACACAGAGATGGCAGACATGCAGATCAAGGCCTTCAGGCTCTGGGAAAAACAGGTTAACAGCGGGGGCGGCATACTGGGCAAACCGGTGGAGCTCGTAATCCTCGATGATCGCAGCGACCCCGCGACAGCCAGAAAGCTTTACGAGAAGCTGATCAAATCCGAGCGGGTCGATCTGCTCTTCGCCCCTTATCACAGTGACCTGGTCGAGGCGATCATGCCGCTGCTGGAGGCAAACAAATACCCGCTGTTATCTTCAGGCGCCGCCTCTGACAGACTCTGGAAAAAGAATTACCGCTACCTGTTTGGTGTCTACGCCGTCGCCAGCCGCTACCCGGTTGGCTTTCTGGAGATGCTGTCAAGGAGCGGCCTGCAGAATGTGGCCATCATTTTCAGCGAGGACGCCTTCGGCCAAAGCTTGGGACTGGGTGCCAAAAAATGGGCTGAGAGATTCGGACTGAAGGTGGTACGCCTTGCAGGCCTCAAACACAATTCCAGGGATTATACATCTCCGGTTGAGGCGGCCAGAAAGGCCGGGGCGCAGGCGATTGTGGTCTGCGGCCTGTTTAACGAGGCTGTCAACGTAAGGCAGGCGCTCAAAAAATCCGGATGGTACCCGAAGGCCTATTATGCATCGGTAGGACCTGCGCTGCCGGCATACCATGAACATCTGGCAACGGATGCTGAACATACCTTTTCCACTTCCCAGTGGGAGCCCCATTCCAGGTTCCCGGGCGCCACAAGGTTTTACAAAAGCTTCCAGGAAACCTATGGCCAGGCGCCATCCTACCAGGCAGCCAGCGCCTATGCAGCCGGAGAGCTGCTGCAAAAGTCTGCGGGCAAAGCCAGATCCCTGGACAGACAAAAGATCAGGGACGTGCTTTCCACAATGAACACAGTAACCATAATGGGACGCTACAGCGTGGACAGGTCTGGTCGGCAGATCGGACATGAACCGCTGATCATCCAGTGGCAACATGGTAAAAAGGAAATCGTCTGGCCACTAGAGCTGAGCACGGCAAAAGCGCTGTTCGATTGACCCAAAGAGGTTACAGGACGGTAATGCGTATGACAACGGAACACCATCTGCCTGACAGGAGCAAGACATGAGATTGTTTGTTTCAACCCTGTTGTTGAGCCTCTGCTGCGCCTTGACCGCATCGGCATCGGAACCAATCAGAATCGGTATCTCCCTGGGCTTGACCGGCCGACACGCCGAGATATCAGGGCTGCAGGCCAAGAGCTTCCGGCTGTGGGAGCAGGATATTAACAAGCGGGGCGGTATCATCGGAAGGCCGGTCAAACTATCGATCACAGACAACCGGAGCGATCCGGCCAGGGCCCGCATGGATGTGGAAAGGATGATCAACGAAGAACGGGTCGATCTGATTTTCCCCCCCTACTCCAGCGAACTGACCGAGGCCATACTGCCTGTGACTGAAAAGGCCGGTTTTCCGATTATCGCCTCAGGCGCATCCGGTGACCGACTGTGGGACAGAAACTACAAAGGCTTTTTCGGTCTTTACTCTCTGGCCAGCAAGCATGTGACCGGTTTTCTGGAGATGCTGACCAGGGACAACTTCCAGAATGCAGCGGTGATTCATGCCGACGACTCGTTCTCGGTCGGCATAGCCAATGGCACCCGGCAGTGGGCCAACAACTTCGGCATCAAGATCACCATGTTCCATAGGTTCAAAAAGGGCAAAGCGGATTTTAACCGTATTGCGGCTGCACTCAAGCAAGCCCAGCCGGAGGCGGTGATACTGTGCGCCTACTTCGATGAATCGGTGGAGATGCGGCAGGCCCTGAAACGTGTCGGGTGGTATCCCAAGGTCTACTATGCCGCCGTGGGCCCGGCACTGCCGGCCTATTACGGCAAACTCGGTCCGACCGCCAACCTGACATTCTCTTCTTCCCAGTGGGAGCAGCATGGCAAACTGCCCGGCTCCAGAGAATTCTACGCCAGCTTTCTCAAGACCTACGGCATTGAGCCGTCCTATCATGCCGCCAATGCATACGCCGCCGGGCAGATCATGGAAAAGGCGATTACCCGCTCAAGATCACTCAACAAAGACAAGATCAGAGACAAGCTGGCCAGCATGTCGACCATGACGATTATCGGCCGCTATGGCGTTGACAGGGCCGGTCGGCAGATCAAGCACTTTCCGCTTGTGCTGCAATGGCAAAAAGGTAAAAAAGAGATCGTCTGGCCCGCAAACCTGAGAACAGCGAAACCGGTCTATAAATGAAAACACCTGCCAAGATCTTCAATCGGTTACTTTTCCGCATCATCATACCGGTCGTCACCCTGATGCTGGCGTCCGGACTGGGGCTCTACCTGTTCTTCAACGAGGTCGCTTCCGACTTCACCGGCAGACTGATCAAGACAAACCTGGATGAAAAGGCTGCCGATCTTTATAGCATTGTCGACCGCAGCCTGGACGAACTGATCAAGTCCGGGCAGGCAGACAACCCGCAGTCTGTGCGGATCAAGAAGGCCCTGACCCTATCCATGCTGGAAGACACCATGCGCCAGAATGGCCTGGATGGCGGGGTTGGCGAAGATGGCAACACACTGCTGGAAACCGACGAGTTGTTTTCCGCCCTTCTGGCAAAGCTGCCCGCCGCTGCACAGGAAAACAGCGTACTGACGGTCAAACACAACAAACAGGAATACTATCTGTATATATTTGAATTTGAGCCCTGGCAATGGCGCATCTACATGATCAAAAACAGCGCCGAATATGCCGGGCTGATCGACAAAGTGAAAAGGGCTTATGCGCTGACCGGACTGGCCTTACTGTTTTTCAGCGCCGCTTTCATCTTTTACCTGAAAAAGAATATCAATGCGCCACTCAACAGGATCACCAATCAATTAAGAAACGGTGAAAAACCGGACTACCAGGGTATCCGCGACTTTGAGCTGCTGAGCGATAATATCGGCTCCATACTGGAATCATTGCACATGGAGACCGAAAAACTGAACAGCATCTACCGGATTGCCATCTCCAAGCGCGGCAAGGATTTCTTCGATGAGATGGCTGTAACCACTGCCGGTCTGTTTAACCTTAACACTGCCATATCAAAGATCAGTTCAGATGGACAGATGGCGCATGTGATTGCCATGTTTTTCAACGGCAGGCTTTCCGGCGGTTTTGATACCCAGATCGACTATTCACCCTGCACAGATGCCGTAAAAAGCGGACAGATCGTTGTGATCGAAGACGGGGTCTCCGGATTATATCCCCATGCCCACTTTCTCACCGCCAACCAGGTGCAGTCCTATGCCTGCATGCCGGTGTGCAACCGCAACGGCGAGGTCATCGGCCTGACAAGCGTATTCGGCGGTCAACGCACTTTTTCAGATTCAGACAAGATGCTGCTGCAGGCATTGAGCCAGATGGTGGCGGCCGAATTCGAACTGCTGGAAAAAACTGTCTTCCTGGACAACATCCTGCAATCATCAACAGACACGGCGATTGTCTCGACCGGCCTTGATCAGGTTATTACCTACTGCAATCCCGCGGCGGAAGGGATCCTTGGCTACAGCGGTGCGGATGTCATTGGCAGAAATATTTCTGCTATTCATGCAGAAGCAGGGGTCGATCCGGACTTGTTTGACAGGGGTCTGAACCATGTAAAGCAGAAGGGCGAATTCCAGTTTTCATTCCAGCGTGAAAGGAATGGTGAAACACTGCATCTTGACGCCAGACTGTACGGCATGAAGGACGAAAACGGCACGTTGGCGGGATATGTGTTGATGGCACGCGATATTTCCGATATCAAGCGCCTTGAAGAGCAGCTGCTGCATTCACAAAAGTTGGAAGCGGTGGGGCTGTTGGCTGGCGGGGTCGCCCACGAGTTCAACAATATTCTTATGTCGATCATGGGCTATGCCGGGCTGATGAAGATGAAATACAAGGAAGATGGCCCGATGAAAAACTACATCGAATACATCCTGTCCTCTTCCGAAAAGGCCGCCAACCTGACACAGGGATT
Source organism: Deltaproteobacteria bacterium (assembly GCA_035407085.1). Lineage (GTDB taxonomy): Bacteria > Desulfobacterota > Desulfuromonadia > Geobacterales > Pseudopelobacteraceae > JBGSQR01. The sequence continues at coordinate 15,890 of DAONZY010000030.1, forward strand.
GCTGGCCTTCAGCAGAAAGCAGATCATCAACCCCAAGACCATCGATATCAACCAGGCTGTGAAAGAGGTTCAACACCTGCTGCTGCGTGCCGTCAGGGAAGATATCGAGCTGAAGGTGATATTGCACTCAAGCGAGCTGAAGGTGACAGCCGACAAGGGACAGATCGAACAGGTGCTGATGAATCTGGCGACAAATGCCAGGGACGCCATGCCATCGGGCGGGGTGCTGATCATCGAGACATCTGCCGTGACAATCCATGATGACCAGACATGGAACAGCGGCAATTTGCCCCCCGGCAACTACGCTCTCATCTCCGTCTCGGACAGCGGTGTCGGCATGGATGAAAAAACAAGGGAACACATCTTTGAGCCGTTTTACACCAGTAAGGAGGTCGGAAAGGGCACCGGCCTGGGTCTTTCGGTTGTATTCGGCATCATCAAGCAACATAACGGCAATATCACGGTCTATAGCGAGCAGGGGCAGGGAACCACATTCAAGATCCTGCTCCCGCAAAGCAGCGATGAAATTGTGGAAGAACAGCCGGCAGACCATCAAGTACAGCCAACCAGGGGCAAGGAAACGATTTTGCTAGTGGAGGATGACCCTGCGGTGATCAAGCTGGTCACGGATGTGCTGGCCGAGTTCGGCTACACCGTCATTTTTTCAGAAAGTGAGAATGCGCTGGACACCTACCAGGCAAACCGGGAACGCATCGACATGCTGCTGCTGGATGTGGTCATGCCAAAACGCAGCGGCAAGGAGGTGCTGGATGACATCAGGGCGGTCAAGCCGGATATCAGGGCCATGTTCATGAGTGGCTATACCGCCGACATCATCAACAGGATGGGGATACTGGACGCGGACATCGATTTCATTTCCAAACCCATATCTCCCGCAGAACTGCTTGCAAAGGTGCGTGAGGTCCTGGATAGCTTATGAACGTGCCGGTGATCCGTGTCCGTCAACCGTGAATAAAAAAGGCGCAGCCATATTGGCCACGCCTTTTTTTACAAATCTGATACGGTTTCACTTATTCCGCGCTGTAACCTGCGATCGGACTGCCATCCGGGTTAAGGCCCAGGGCTTCTTTGCGGGACAGTTTGACCTTGCCGTTCTTGTCCACGCCGATACACTTGACCAGCACCTTGTCACCCTCGTTGAGCACTTCGGTCACGGTTTTTACCCGCTTGGTGTCCAGTTCGGAGATATGCACCAGACCATCGGTACCAGGCAGGATTTCCACGAAGGCGCCGAAGTCCATGATCTTCTTCACAGTGCCCATGTAGAGCTTGCCCTCTTCAGCCTCATCGGTCAGTCCGCGGATCATCTGGATAGCCAGATCACAAGCTTCCTTGTTGGTGCTGGCAATATTGATACGACCGGTATCATCGATATCGACAGTAACGCCGGTGGTTTCGGTAATATTACGGATGTTCTTGCCGCCGGTGCCAATTACGTCGCGGATTTTGTCGGTCTTGACATAAATGGTGGTGATACGCGGGGCAAAGGAAGACATCTCGGCGCGTGGTGCGGACAACGTTTCAGCCATCTTCCCCAGGATATGCAAACGACCTTCACGGGCCTGTTTAAGCGCCTGCTGCATAATATCCTTGGTTACGCCGCCGATTTTGATATCCATCTGCAGGGCAGTCACACCCTCAGCGGTACCAGCAACTTTGAAGTCCATATCGCCCAGGTGGTCTTCATCACCGAGGATATCGGACAGAATGGCCACGCGGTCACCCTCTTTGATCAAACCCATGGCGATACCGGCAACCGGTGCCTTGATCGGCACGCCGGCGTCCATCAGCGACATGCAGCCGCTGCAGACCGAGCCCATCGAAGATGAGCCGTTACTTTCCAGGGTTTCGCAGACAATACGAATCGTATAGGGAAAATCATCATGCTTGGGCGTAATCGCAGCGATGGCCCGTTCAGCCAGCATGCCATGACCGATCTCGCGGCGGCCAGGTCCAAGACGGAAACTGGTTTCACCAACCGAGAACGGAGGGAAGTTGTAGTGCAAAAGAAAGCGCTTGCGACTCTCACCGTAGAGTGAATCAATGCGCTGCTCATCACTGGAGGTACCCAGCGTGGTTGCTGCCAGTACCTGGGTTTCGCCACGGGTGAACAGGGCAGAACCATGTACACGCGGCAACAGTCCGGCCTCGGTGCTGATCGGACGGATAGTCACAGTGTTGCGGCCATCGATGCGAATACCGGTATCAAGGATGTCATTACGCACACGTTCATATTCGAAATCGCCAAGAAACTCTTTGATCTCTTTGGACCCATCAGGGAATTCCTCTTTCAGCGCCTCGATGGTCTCGGCCTTGACCAGGTCGATCTGTGTGTGACGCTCCTGCTTGTCAGCCAACCTGACGGCTTCGGCGATGCGATTATAGGCCAGTTCATGTACGCGGGCCTTGAGTGCCTCGTTTACAACCGGGGCAGGCACCTCGCGTTTGGCAACGCCGGCCTTCTGCTGAAGTTGTTCCTGAGCCTCAATCAAAGGCAGCATGGCCTCTTTGGCAAAGAAGATCGCATCAAGCATGTCAGCTTCCGACACAAACTTGGCCTCACCCTCTACCATGATAACCGCATCGCGGCTGGCTGCTACAACGATCTCCATGTCGCTGTTTTCCAGTTCATCAGCGGTCGGATTGCAGATCAGCCGACCATCAACACGCCCAACCTTGACGCCGGCAATCGGACCAGCAAAGGGGATGTCGGAAACCATCAAAGCAGCAGACGCACCCAACATGGACAGGATGCCGGGATCATTATCACGATCGGCAGAGACAACGGTTGCAATCACCTGGGTGTCGCAAAGAAAGTTCTCTGGAAACAACGGACGGATCGGGCGGTCAATCAGACGGCATGTAAGTGTTTCCGCATCGGTCGGGCGCGCTTCACGTTTGAAAAAACCACCGGGAATCTTGCCGCCGGCGTAAGCCTTCTCGGTGTAGTTGACGGTAAGCGGGAAAAAATCCTGCCCTGCCTTCGCCTCTTTCTGGGCCACGGCAGTTACCAACACCATCGTGTCACCACAGCGCACCATGACGGCGCCGCTGGCCTGTTTGGCCATCTTGCCGGTAGACATTGTGACTGTTCTGCCTCCAAACTCAACTTGTACCATCTGTTCCATTTTTGTTTCTCCTATTCAAGTTGCGTTGGGGCCGTCGCTACAGCTTCTGAACATGATGATGAATTCTGGTGCTCCCTGTGTCTGTTCGTAAATGACCCCTCAACGTACCATAGGGTACGTCTGCGGCGCCATTTTCTCACATCCCCAGGCATTATTCTGAATTGATCATCATTGATCGCACAGAGGCTTTACCCACGCCCCCAACATAAATAAAAAGGGCTGTAAAGCCCTTTTTCAGTTACGGCATCTGCAGAAAAGAGCAAAGGCAATATACCCGCAACTGCAGGTATACTGCCCATGATTACCTGCGTATACCCAGACGTTCAATAACAGTTTTATACCTGTCGACGCTCTTGCCCTTAAGGTAGTCAAGAAGGCGCCTTCTCTGGCCGACGAGCTTCAGAAGGCCTCTGCGGCTGTGGTGGTCCTTCTTGTGCACCTTGAAGTGCTCGGTCAAATAGGTGATCCTTTCGGTGAGAATTGCGATCTGCACCTCCGGAGAACCTGTGTCGCTGTCGTGTTTTTTAAACGAGTTGATGATTTCCTGTTTCTTTTCGGTTGCCAGCACTGCCAACACCCCCTTTCATATGCTTTTGCTATCTGAATTTATTATCAGGTCTGACTGAAAGAATACTATAACCAAATTAGACCCTATTGCAAGCTGTTGTATATAGCACACCCATACAGCCATGTAAAGCATTAAACCGCCGCAAAAACGCGTTTCAAAACCAGCCTGACAACACCGGTTCCAGCCGGCTTCAGTTCCGCCACAGCCAGCAGTTCACCGTCCCTGGTCAGTCTGGCCAGACAGGGGGTCGTTACTTCCGGCGCAACACCGTGCTGTGTATCGTGCCATTCTGGTGAACGACCATACCCGATGTGACGCACACCCGCATCCAGAAGCGGTATCTCCAGCAGGTGCCCGAGCGCCATCGATGGAGATACAACCAGATGATCGACGGTTCCGGCAGCCACAACCTCGGCCAGAGACTCCAGCGTAATCGCATTTTGAAGCCGGAACGGGCCACTGGCGGTCCTGCGCAGTTCTTGCAGCGTTGCACCGCAGCCCAGCGCCCTGCCGATATCATCGGCTAGCGAGCGAACATAGGTGCCGCGTGAGCAGCTGACTCGCAGCCCGACAAACGGCAGCTGAAGGGATAACACCTCAAGCGCGAAAATCTCAACACTGCGCGGCTGCCTCTCCACATCGTATCCCTGGCGGGCCAGCTTGTACAACGGTTGCCCGTCACGCTTAATGGCAGAATACATGGGTGGGATCTGATCAATGCGCCCCATAAACTGTCGCAGTACAGACTGCAGGGCAGGCAGATCAATACGGTCGCAATCCCGCTCCTGCAATATTTGTCCGGTAATATCCAGGGTGTCGGTGGCAACCCCCAGGCGCATCAGGGCATCATAGCCCTTGATGCCCTCATCCAGATATGGAATGACCTTGGTGCCGTCATTGACCGCCACGGGCAGTACACCAGTGGCAAACGGATCCAGGGTTCCGGTGTGGCCAACCCTGCGTGTCCCGAACAAGCGGCGCAAACGGCTGACAACATCATGGGAAGTGATCCCGGCCGGTTTGTCGATTACAATCAAGCCGTTGATCAAAATGACTTACCAACCACTGCATAGATCTTTGACTTGACCTCTTCCAGACTGCCATCCAGGGTACATCCGGCCGCATTGTGGTGACCCCCTCCCCCGTAGGCCTCTGCGTAGCCGGCCACATTGACCTTGCCCTTGGATCTGAAGCCAACCTTGTAGCGGTTTTCTGCCATCTGACGAAAGAAGATGGCCACCTCAACCCCGTGAACAGAACGGGGATAATTGACAAAACCATCGGTCAGTTCAGCGTTGGCACCGGTGGCGGCATACATATCCCGGGTCACGGTCAGCGAGGCCGCCTGACCGCCACAGACAAATTCCAGGGTCGGCAACGCCTTGCCCAATAGCTCCAGACGCTTGCGCGGCTGGTTTTCATAGAGCAACTCGGCCACGTCCCAGGCGTTGACGCCGCACTCGATCATTTCGCCCGCCACGGTGAAGGCCTCGCGGTTGGCATTGGAATACCGGAAGGAACCGGTATCGGTAATAATGGCGATGTAGATGCACAGGGCCGTGTCCAGATCAAAACTGTACCCGTATTCTCTGACAATACGATAAACCAGGATACCCGTAGCAGCGGCTGTCGAATCGATCAGATTGATATTGCCAAACTGGCCGCAGTTAAGGTGGTGGTCCAGATTGATCGTGCTGCCGGCACGTTTGAAATCGCAGAAGACCTTGCCGGCACGGCTGACATCGCCGATATCCAGCACAAAAGCGACATCAAAGTCCCGCTCAGGGATATGCGGGCACACATCTACCGCTCCGGGCAGAGATCTGTAAAGTTCCGGCACCGGATCGCAAAAGTGCACGCAGACATCCTTGCCGATCCTCCGTAAAAAAGACGCAAGCCCGAGCGATGATCCAACGGCATCACCATCCGGGCTTTCGTGTGTAGTTATCAGAAAGGACTGCTTATCACGGATTTCACTTACTATCCTGAGAATTGTCTCCCGCATCCCCTGCTCCGATTTCCTTTAGTATAGAATCAATCCGGTTACCATATTCCTGTGAGTGATCGTATCTGAAACTGATTTCAGGGATGTGCCTGATTGTCAGCACCCTGCCCAGTTCCTTGCGAAAATAGCCACGCGCACTGTTTAGCCCGGCCTCGCTGTTCCTTCTGGCCGTTTCATCGCCAATAACGGTAAAGTGGATACGCGCCTGGCTCAGATCCTCAATTACATCCACAGCAGTAATGGTCACAAAACCAATGCGCGGGTCATTCAAACCACGACTAAGCATGGCCGAGATGGTTTCATGGATCGTTTCCGCAACTTTTTCTGATCTCTTGCTCATATATCCTCAGTACATGGAACCCGGGATCCGGGGCAGTTAAAGACTTTACCAGTCCCTAATCCCCGGTCCCCAGCCCCTGATGTTACAGTTTTGTCGCAATCTTCTCGATCTCAAAGACCTCGATCAGGTCGCCAATCTTGATATCGTTGTAATTCTCCAGTCCGATACCGCATTCATAACCACTGGCAACTTCCTTGACATCGTCCTTGATACGGCGCAGCGATGACAGCTTGCCTTCGTAAACCACTATATTGTCGCGCAATAGTCGCGCCTGGGCATTACGGGTCATCTTGCCGTCCAGCACGTAACTACCGGCCACATTGCCCACCTTGGGCACCGAGAACACCTCGCGGATCTCTGCCCGACCCAGGTATTTTTCGCGCAGGGTTGGTGCCAACAGACCTTCCATGGCCTTCTTGACGTCTTCCACAGCGTCGTAGATGATGCTGTAGAGCCTGATATCAACCCCTTCCTTGTCGGATAGAGCCTGGGCCTTGACCTCCGGCCTGACGTTGAAGCCGATAATGATCGTATTGGAAGCAGCCGCCAGGTTGACGTCCGTTTCCGTAATCGCACCCACACCAGAGTGAATCACGTTCAGGCGCACCGCGTCGGTGGAAAGTTTGCGCAGCGACTCACTGACCGCCTCGACGGAGCCCTGAACGTCACCCTTGACAATGACATTGAGATCCTTGACTTCACCGCTCTGTATCTGCTTGTACAGATCTTCCAGGGTGATTTTGAAGTGCTTGGCCAGTTCCTTTTCGCGGAACTTGATCTGCCTGAGCGTGGCGATCTCCTTGGCCTGTTTCTCGTCTTTCATGGCAACAAAGACATCACCGGCGTCCGGTACGCCGGACAGACCGACCACCTCGACCGGCATGGAAGGCCCGGCATCCTGCAGCCTTTCTCCGCGGTCATTCTGCATGGCTCTGACGCGACCGGAATGGATGCCGACCACACAGTAGTCGCCGGTTTTTAGCGTACCTTCCTGTACCAGCACGGTAGCAACCGGGCCGCGCCCCTTATCCAGCTTGGCCTCAACGATCGTACCCTTGGCCTGTTTAGCAGGATTGGCCTTAAGGTCCATGACATCGGCCTGCAGCAGAATCATCTCCAGAAGTTCTTCCAGATTGAGACGCTGCTTGGCTGAAACCTCAACAATAGTTGTATCGCCGCCCCAGTCGGAAGACTGCAGACCGAACTCCACCAACTCCTGCTTCACCCGGTCCGGTTTTGCATCGGGCTTGTCGATCTTGTTAACTGCAACAATAATCGGAACACCTGCTGCCTTGGAGTGATTAATCGCCTCACGTGTCTGCGGCATAACACCGTCATCGGCAGCCACAACCAGAACAACAATATCAGTAACCTTGGCGCCGCGGGCACGCATGGCGGTGAAGGCCTCATGACCCGGCGTATCGAGGAATGTGATCTTGCGGCCTGCCAACTCCACATCATAGGCACCGATATGCTGGGTAATACCGCCTGCCTCGCCTGCAATGACGTTGGCTTCGCGAATTGCATCCAGAAGCGAGGTCTTGCCATGATCAACGTGCCCCATGATGGTTACAACAGGCGGACGCTTCTCCAGCGATTCCGGTGTGTCGGGCAATGATTCATGGATCTCGTCCAGGTCAACTGCCACGTTTTCGATCTCATATCCATACTCGGATGAGAGAATGGCAGATGTTTCAAAATCAAGCGGATGGTTGATGGTCACCATCATACCCATCTTCATCAGGGATTTGATCAGGTCAGTAGCCTTGATGCCCATGCGCTTGGCCAACTCGCCCACGCTGATCGTATCAGTAATCCTGATGATGCGCTTGATGGCCTTGGGCACGGTAATCTCGGTTTTCCTGGTCTCTGCAACCCGTTCCTTGCCCTTCTTTTTGGAACCCTTGTAAACCGGATCAAAGACACGCTCGCGTTTTTCAAGGATCTCATGCTTTTTGAGCTGCTCCTTCTTCTTGCCTGCAGCAGCGCCCTTTTTGGCGGGTTTGCCGTCATCGGTACGCGCCGGAGAACCCTTGCCAGCGAACTTGTTGCGACGATCGTCACCAGCAGCAGGAGCAGCAGGAGCAAGCTGAACCTGTTTCATGCGGGAGCGATCCAGCGGTGCGTCACTGGCTGGTGCATTGCGGGTAGCGCCAGGCTGTTGTCCCCTGGGTGGTCCAGGCTGTGTCGGTCTCCTGGCTCCCTGCTCGGCTTGGCGGGATGGCGTGTATGGTCTGACACCGGCAGCTTCACTGGCCGCTGGACGCGCCGGTCTGGAGGTTACGCCTGGAATTTCCATGCGTCCCAATATACGGGCCTGGTTCGGAGATGCCTTCGCAGGTTCAACCGTTGTCGGCTTTTCCTCAGGCGCTTCTTCAACAGCCGGCGCCGCCTTGGCGCGCCGACGGATGATGTTGCTGGCCACCCTGACCTCTTCCGTGCCGCCATCCTTTGGCTGGGCCGCTGTCAGCCTCATTGCCACACTCTCATCCACAAGCGATGTGGCTGTCTTGGCGTCAACCCCCATATCTTTAAGCCGGGAAAGCACTTCACGACTATCCACACCCAGCGTTTCCGCCAGACTACTCACACGAATCTTGGTCATTGGCCCTACACCTCCCCCAGGAAGTTTCTGTATCGTTCAATTTCAGCAGCCAGGCGTGTAACAAAACCGCCCGGCCTGACGGCAACAGCGCTGCGCGGCGCCTTGCCCAGTATTGCGCCAAAGTCATCCTTGATCAGCACCTTTTCATGACGGACACCATTGGCAACCGCCAGCGCAATGATCTTTTCGCCAATCGCCTCGGAAACATCCGTGGCAACCAGAATAATTCCCGGCTTGGATTTGCCCCTCAGGGCATCGCTGACCAGCGAACCGCCGGACACAAGCTTGCCGGCCTTGTTGGCCAGCCCCAGATAACCCAGGATCCTGTCGCGCATGATCCGGGCTACCATTTCAATCATCTGTTCAGCAGCAGGCGTGGCCACATCCGCCTTGAAAGCACGGCAAAACCCACGCTGCCTTAAAGCCTGTTGCAAGCATGCCGCAGACAGACAGGTATATGCGCCCCTGCCCGGCAGCCTGGCATCCAGATCAGGCAGCACCTCACCCTGCGGAGAGAGCACGAATCTGATCAACTGGTCCTGATCCCGCAACTCCCGGCAACCAACGCAACTGCGCTGCGGTTTCGGCTTTGTGCCGTTTTGCGCCATATCCCGCAGTTACTCCGCCCTTTCTTCCGGATTGGTGGACTCCACTTCCACTTCCGCAGCTTCCGTGGCTTCTTCCAACTCATCGTCGGCACAGGTACCATCGTAGGAGGCAAAGGCCTGCAGCTCTGCCTCAGCCGCCTTGGCTTCGCTCTTGATATCGATCCGGCATCCGGTCAGACGAGCCGCAAGACTAACGTTCTGCCCACGCTTGCCGATCGCCAGCGAAAGCTGGTCATCTGCCACAATTACTTCCAGGCTGCGGTTGTCCTCGTCCACAAATACCTTGGAAACCTGGGCAGGTGAAAGGGCATTGCAGGCAAAGCGGGCAATGTCCTCAGACCAGGGGATAATATCGATCTTTTCCCCGCGCAGTTCGGAAACCACATTCTGCACCCTGGATCCGCGCATACCCACGCAGGCGCCCACCGGATCCACGTCTGAATCATTGGAGGAGACAGCCAGCTTGGCTCGGCTGCCGGGATCACGCACAATGGCATTGATCTCCACAATCCCCTCAGCCAGTTCCGGCACCTCGGCCTCAAACAGTTTGGCCAGCATGCTGGGATGGGTTCGCGATAGGATAATCTGCGGCCCTTTGGTGGTCATGCGGATATCGGTAATGATTGCGCGGATGCGATCACTGGGGCGGTATACCTCGCGCGGCATCTGCTCCTTGGCCGGCAGTACCGCCTCTGCGCGCCCCAGATCAATCAGCAGATCACCTTTCTCAAAGCGGCGCACCATACCGGTGATGATCTCCCACTGACGGTCGCTGTATTCGTTAAAGATCGTATCGCGCTCAGCCTCGCGCACCTTCTGGATGATGACCTGTTTGGCCGTCTGGGCTGCAATCCTTGTAAAGCCGCTGGCATCGAGCTTTTCACCCAGTGAGTCACCGATCTCCACATCCGGGTCGATCTCACGCGCCTCGTCCAGGCTGATCTCTTTATATGAATCCTCCACCTCTTCCACAACCGTAACGAATTCAAACAACTCCACTTCACCGGTTTCAGGGTTGTAATGGGCCTCAAGATCACGTGAATTACGGTATTTCTTATTTGCGGCAGTCAGAACCGCCTGCTCCATGGCTTCAAGGACGATCTGGCGGTCAATGCCCTTTTCCTTGACGATCTGCTCAATGGCATGCTTGAGGCTGATGTTAGTGTCCACGGTTGTATTCTCCTTGCTGACGTATATAAAATTGTTGTTTGTTAAATCATCTGCCGCGAACGGTCAGTTTCAGAATTCAAATTCCAGATTGGCCTTGGCCACCTTGCCCAAAGGGATCGAAGCGGTCTGTCCCTCTTTGAGCTGCAGTTTCACCTGGTCATCCACCAGTCCCTGCAAAGTACCGAGAAACGTCTTGCGACGATTCCCTTCATCATCACAGAACGGCTCATAGGTGCGCACCTTGACAAGCCGGCCGGCAAACCGGTCGTAGTCGGCCTCAGTCTTGAGTGGCCGATCCAGCCCGGGAGACGAAACCTCCAGGTTGTATTCGCAGGGGATAACATCCTCCACATCGAGCACTATTGAGAGTTCGCGGCTGAAGTCTGCGCAATCATCCAGCGTCACGCCATCCTGTTTGTCGACAAACAGGCGCAGCACACACTCGCGCCCGGCCCTGTTGTACTCGACCTCAACCAGTTCAAGCTGCATGGAGGCCAGAATAGGCGCGGCAAGCAGGCCAACACGCCCGCATATGTCGTCTTTGGTAAGAGCCATGCATCCTCCCTTGACAAACAAAAAAGTGAGCCTTGCGAGCTCACTTTTTTGTTGTTAGCAAAAAAATTTTATATTGATTATCACGCCACTACCCCAAAAGCAAGCGTTTTTTGAGCCCGGAGCCTGCCGCCTTTACACGGCTACCGGCATTGTGATAGCTTTGCGCCTCCTTATCCTGACTCTGGAAGCATGCACCGCAAGACACCATACCGAAACAGGGAAAATCATGAAACACAAGGCTGTAGCATTAATCTCGGGCGGGCTGGATTCCATCCTGGCCGCGAAACTGATGCTGGACATGGGTATCGAAGTATTCGGCATCAACTTTATCATGCCGTTTGACCGTCCCGGCAGCGACACCGCAAGCCGCCAGGACTGGGCAACAAGAAGCGCCTCAAGCCTGGGCATCCCCCTGCAGAGCGTTCCTTTGGGGCTTGACTACATGGAGATGGTCCGGCGTCCGCTTCACGGCTACGGCAAAGCAATCAACCCCTGCGTGGACTGCCACATCTTTTTTCTGAAAAAGGCCGGCGAACACATGCGCTCAATCGGCGCGGACTTTCTCGTGACTGGCGAAGTGATCGGACAACGCCCGATGAGCCAGCGTCGCGACAGCATGATGCTGATCGAACGGGAAAGCGGCTATGCCGGGCTGGTTTTGAGACCGCTTTCTGCAAGGTATTTCGAGCCAACCATCCCTGAACAGAACGGCTGGGTGGACAGAGACCGTCTGCCCGGCATCAAGGGGCGTTCACGACAAAGCCAGTTTCAACTGGCAGCGGCATGCGGCATCACCGAGTACCCGAACCCGGCCGGCGGATGCCTGCTGACCGAGCTATCCTTCGTTCCCAAGGTCAAAGATGTCTTCGATCACAGCAGCGAACTGGAGATGCGCGACTTCCACCTGCTCAAATCCGGTCGTCACTTCCGTATCGGACAACACACAAAACTGATCCTCGGCCGCAATGAAGCAGATAACCATAATCTGGAGGCTGCCTTTCAGCCGAATGACACCGCCATCTGCTGGATGGACGGCAACACGCCGCTGGGTCTGATTACCGGCGTACAGGATCAGGCATGCCTGGAGCTGGCCATGCGCATTCTTTTGCGCTACACAAAGGCTGGGCGGGACTCCGCCTGCCGCATCATGGTCAGGCACAACAACACACAGCAGACCAGAACAGTGACACACGATATCAGCGAGAACGAGGTTGCCAGCTATCGCATAGATTGAAAGTAAGCTGCGGACAAAACTAGATTCTTAAACGGCAATTACGCCCATGTTATCCCTTGACATAACGTCAAATATTCCTATAGTTAGCCTATGCCAATCATCAATCTGCCAGCCGCCGCGGCCTTAATTGAGCCCCAGCCTTTCACCAGCGAGCATGTGGAACACATGCTGGATGAATTGTGCACCCACGGACACGATTTTACCGGCTATGTGCGCATTGATGCCGGTGACTCCCTGTTCATGCTTTTCATATTCGGCAGCAGACCATACGCCGCGGGTGTGATCGATAACGGAATCCCCCGCGCCATTTCTCTCAGATCCTTTTTCAAGGAGGCCGGCAGGGTTGACGAACATAGCGCCAGCATCTCAATCCACGCCACCGACCCGCCGCTATTGAAATCATTGCTGGTCTACATCCAGAACAGACCGTTGATTCGTATCCCGGCTGCCTTTACCAATCTTGATGCTGCCATAAGCCAGTTCAGACAGGATGCCGCCGATGCGCTGATCGTCCTCAAGGCAGCACAGCACCTGGACTTCTGCTTTTTCAAAAGCGGCCAGAAGGCGGTCTACTACACATCCGATCCAGCCACGCCCGAAAGCTGTGACATCCCCGCCGATATGCAACTCAAGGCTGCCATGGCGATCAGGGAAAGTGAAACTGTCTGCCTGTTCTACCGAAACATAGCCACAGAGGAAGATCCCGAGGCACTGGTGATCAGCCAGAAGGAGATGCTGGAACTTTTGCGCGGAAAGAACGCGGCAGTGCAGTCCAATGAACACCTGGCACTGTCCGTGCTGGAGGGACCACAGAGGGGTGAACGGCTTTCCGGCACGATCCCCTGTGTGCTCGGCCGCAAAGACACCGACATCATCATCAGCGACCCGCTGGTTTCCAAACGCCATGCCGCTGTCCAGCTGGTCAATGGCAAGTTGATCATCATGGATCTGAACAGTACCAACGGCACCTTTCTGAACGGCAAACAGATCGCGCAGAACGAAATCAACATCGGCGACGACCTGCTGCTGGGCAGCACCCTGCTCAGGGTCGAGCTGCTCACTCCGCCCTAACCCCCGGATTCACACCCCGACAGGCTCCTAGCGAGGAATCAATGCCAAGACACGGCTCCCGTTTCAAGGCCCGCCTGCTGATCGGCCTTCTGCTGACGGCCATCTCAGCACTGCTGCTTTACCACCCACCTGCCCCTTTAGAACTGATCGAATCCCGATTGTATGATCTACGCTTCAAGCTGCGTGGCATCCAGAAAACAACCGATCAGATTGTGATCGCAGCCATAGACGAAAAAAGCATCGAACGCCTGGGGCGCTGGCCCTGGAATCGCAGCACCATGGCCAGACTGGTGGACCGGCTGGCTGCAGCCGATGCTTCGGTGATCGTCTTCGATGTGATTTTCTCCGAGGCCGAGCGCAACGACCCCACATTGGCAAGGGCTATCGAAGCTGCGGGTAACGTGGTCCTGCCGCTGGTCTTTGATTTCCAGGGTGCGGACAAAAGCATGTCCGACCGGTTTCTTGAAGAATCAGCCATCATATCCGTGACCGGGGCCGAGCGTTTCAGCGCGTCCCAACCGATTACTGCCACCCGGGTGCTACTGCCTGTCCCACCGCTGCGCAGTCAGG
>DAONZY010000031.1:0-29563 GCA_035407085.1 Deltaproteobacteria bacterium
GGAATCGTGGTCGCCTTCAGCACGGAACTTCGGTCGGATTCATCGGAATACGCAGGATGGGCTCTCATTTGACAAAAATGATCCGCTATTTTCTCCAGCAGAACGGTCATTTCTGGGAGTGCTTGAGCAGGTGCTCGGCAGCAAATACCGTGTATTCGGCAAAGTCCGCCTGGGAGATATCATAAAACCAGCCAAGGGACTGGGTGCCAGTAAGCACAGAACAGCGTCTAATAAGATACAACTGAAGCACGTTGACTTTGTGATCTGCTCCGCTGCGGATATCTCATTGGTCGCTGCAGTAGAGCTTGATGACAAGTCCCATGAGCGTGAAGACCGGATGGAGCGGGATAGCTTTGTGGATCAGGCGCTGTCAATGGCGCAGATACCGGTAGTCCACTTCCCCGCAAAGAAAGGTTACGCATTGCCTGAAGTGCGTGCGCAACTTGCAGCAGTTTTGCCTGACCTTGAAAAGGCAGCATCCATCGCCGAGTCTGAAACGAAGGCCATACCACCCGCACAACCAGCACCGCCTGTCCAGCAAAAACCCGCAGTCCAGCCTGAAGCAATAGCTCCAGTTTGTACCAAATGTGGCGCTACGATGGTGAAGCGACAGGCACAAAAAGGAGAACATGCCGGAAAATGGTTCTGGGCTTGTTCAGCATTTCCCAAATGCCGTCAGGTGGTGCCAATAAGCTAGGCTCAACCCCATGCAGCGCAACAATGCATCTCCCCTTGACAGAAACAATACCGACTATATATCATGTGACATACATTACACATGACAGGGTATTGCCATGCAAGCACTCACCGACCGCCAGCAGCAGGTCTTCAACTTCATAAAGCAATTCCTGGCCGACAACGGATATCCCCCTACCCTGCGCGAGATATCGGCGCATATCGGCACAGCCGGGACTGTAACGGCCAAGGTGCATCTGGATGCCCTGGAGAGAAAGGGCTATATCCAGCGCCGTGAAGGCAGTCCACGGGGCATAATCCTGCCCCAGGCCGCATCCAGCACGGTATCACTCCCCATTGCGGGGCGCATCCGCGCCGGCCAGCTGCATCCTGCCATGGAGGATATTGTCGGCCATCTGTCGATCGACCGAAGTCTGGTTAAAGGTGAAGGCTGTTTCTTCCTCAAGGTTGAAGGGGACTCCATGATCAACAAGGGCATCCTGGATGGTGACCTCGCCATGATTCGCCCGCAGCAGGTGGCCGACAACGGCGATATCGTCGCGGCCATGGTCGATGGCGATGCCACCCTCAAGCAGTTCTTCCGCAAGCCCGACCATATCCTGCTGCAGCCGGCCAATCCCGGTATGGCGCCGATCATCATCAGGCCGCAGGATGGCGACGTGCAGATCATCGGCAAGATGGTCGGCCTGTTCAGGGGTATGGACTAGCCCATGGCCAGCGACACACCCGCACGCATAGCCGTCGTTTTCAAGAACGGCAGCAAGGCCGAACCGGTCTGGTTCGAGCTGGATAGAAGGCAGCACAGGATCGTCGAGACCACCTACCACTGGAAGGATCAGATTGGCAACAAGCTCCTGCTGCACTATGCGGTCAGAACCGAAAACAATAGCCTGTACGAGCTTGTATTCAGCCCTGTTGATCAGCAGTGGACACTGCTGCAGCATCCATCGGAATAAGCACACACTGAAATATACGGAGACGACATGAAAGTAACCGAGAAACAACTCAAGGCCCGCTGCACGGAACTCAATCTGGGGGCATTCAGGGACACCAGCTTTGGCGTCAGGGTGGAACGAACCGGCAAGGGGTACACCGTCAGCCTGGTCTATCGTGACAGCACACCGCCGGAAACACTGCTCAGCGACGCCACCGCATCGGAGGCCGATGCCTGCATATCCGGCGTAGCCACCACATCTGCCGTCTACAAGGCCATACAGGGTACCATCAAGCCCGAGTTCGTCCCGCAGGAGGTCTTCATCAAGCAGCATGGTGAACGCTGCCCCAAATGCGGCTCCCGGGACATCAACGCCGGCCACATCACCACATCAAAGGGCGAGCTGGAGCAATACTGCTCTTGCGGACGCTGTGACCAGACCTGGACCAGCACATACAGGCTCACAGGATATGAGCTGCCGCTCAGACAAACCCCCTGATGAAAGACCCGGCCATGACAAACGCGCGCGTCATCATGCACATCGACATGAACGCCTTCTTTGCCTCGGTTGAGCAGCAGGCCAACCCCGAACTGCGGGGCAAGCCCATCGCTGTGACCGGTGCCGGACACCGCACGGTCATCACCACCTCCTCCTACGAGGCCAGGGCCTTCGGCGTCAAGACCGGCATGGCCGTTTGGGAGGCCAAGCGCTGCTGTCCCCAGCTGATCATCGTCACCGGCGACAACCGCAAATACACCTACACCTCCAGCCGCATCATGCGGATGATGCAGGACTACACCCCGCTGGTGGAGGTCTTCTCCATCGATGAGGCCTTCATGGATGTCAGCCACTCCCTTGCCCTGTTCGGCAGCGCCGAAACCATCGCCCATCAGCTTAAAGCGCGCATCAGACATAACTTCGGCATTACCTGCTCCGTCGGCATCGCCCCCAACAAACTGCTGGCCAAGCTGGCCTCGGACATGCAGAAACCGGACGGACTGACCATCATCAAACCAGAAGACGTAAAACGGCTCATGGAGCGCATGCCCATCCAGGAGCTATGCGGCATCGGCAAAAAGACCCAGAGGCAGCTCAACATGATGAGCATTTACACCTGCAGAGAACTGGGGCGCTGCGACGAGGAGCGGTTGACCAGGAAATTCGGCATTGTCGGCAGAAGGCTCAAACTGATGGGCCAGGGCATCGATAATTCGCCTGTCATCCCGGAAGAGCTGCAGGACGAAGTCAAAAGCGTGGGGCATTCCATGACGCTGGAGAGGGATATCTCCCACCCGGACGATATCAGGCGATTCCTGCTGCAGCTGTCGGAAATGGTCGGCAGCCGCGCCAGAAGATACAACGTCAGCGGCAAGACCGTGTCACTGTATATCCGTTATGCCGACTTCTTCACCAATCTCGGCAGACAGACCACCGTGCATGACTACATCAACCTGAGCAGCGACATCTACAGCACGACCCTGTCCATACTGGACAGCATCGAACTGGAGCAGCCCATCCGCCTGATGGGCATATCACTGTCCAACCTGAAACATCAGGCGGCCCAGTTGCCGCTGTTTGAGGAAGACCGAAAGAAACAGCTGGCCACCCAGGCCATGGACAGCATTAATCAGAAGTTCGGCAGCATGTCAGTAACATACGGCAACCTTGTCAATGGCAGGGAAAAGCGTGGTTCCTTCGTCATATCCCCGGCCTGGCGGCCGGACGGCATCAGGAATGTAGATGTGAAGTAGGTGCTGCAAAGCAGTTCAATTGACTGCCCCCAGGGATGATTGATTCACTCCTGCTACCAGATCATTAGACCCCTTTTTTTGGCATCAACCGTTATTCCGTCCCCGCCCTGTCCCGCCACTCAAATCCCCCTCTCGGCAGGCAGCGTCTGAATGCGTTGCCATGTGCGGTTTATGCGATAGAGTATGTAGTGTCACTGAAAAACGCCATCCCCGCCATCCGTCACCGCTCTGGGAAAAAGAAGGGGCATATGGCTGAAAATGTCAAATTGATATGCCTGATGGGCTATGCGGCAGCCAAGGACCATGGCCAGATTAAAGAGGGCATCGAGTTGTGCAGCCGTGCGATCCGGCAAAATCCGGAACTGCTGGACAACTACCTGTACCTGGGAAGGCTCTACCTCATGTCCGGGGAAAAGGATCTGGCCATCAAGGCATTCAGATCCGGGCTCAAGGTAAAGAAAGATAACCGAATCATTGCCGAACTTATCAATCTCGGCATACGCAGGCCACCGCCGTTCGATTCGCTGCCCCGGGATCACAAGCTTAATATTGCGGCAGGCAGACTGTTAAAGTTTCTGGGAATGAGGTGACCCCCCCGCAGGATAAGAAGTCAGACCCATTTGAACGCCACTGATAAACCAAAACATTGTGATGCTTAAACCAACCCCAGGCAATTCAAGGCAACCAGGGTCAGTCCGCTGACCAGCACCCACAGGATCATCCCCTGCAGCATCGGCTTTGCCCCCACCTTTTTCAGCACCTCCCTGCTCAAGCCCGCCCCGACCATAAACAGCGTCACCACCAGACATTGTCTGGCAACAGCAGCCAGCATGGCCCAGTACTGTTCAAACCCGGGCAGGACGGTCCTGATTGCGGCAGCGGCGGCAAACCCCAGGATAAACAGCGGGATGCCGGCTTTCTGCCTGCTGCCGCTGCACAGGGATACGATCATGACCACCGGTGCGATCCAGACCGCCCGGGTCAGCTTGACGGTCGTGCCGACCGCCAGCGCCTCAGCGCCATAGCGGGAGGCGGCGCCGACCACGCTGCTGGTGTCGTGAATGGCCAGACCGGACCAGACACCGAAGGTATGCTGGTCCAGCTGCAGCCAGTGCCCCACCAGCGGGAACAGCAGCAGCGCCACCGCGTTCAGGGTAAACACCGTTGCCAGGGCCACGGCAGTTTCATCGTTTCTGGCCTTCACCACCGGGGCCAGCGCGGCAATGGCGCTGCCGCCGCAGATCGCCGTACCGAAAGTGATCAGGGCCGATGTGTTCCGGTCCGTCCGCAGCAGCCTGCCCAGCAGATACCCGGCAAGCAGGGTACAGGCGATGCCAACGACACTGTACCAGATCGAGTTCCTGCCGGTTTGCACAACCTCGCCCAGACTCAGACCGAACCCCAGCCCGACAACCGATAGCTGCAGCAGCAGTTTGCTGTAATGGGCCGATTTTTGCGGCCACGGGTTGCCCATCAGCAGGCTGAGCAGGATCCCCATCACCAGGGCCAGCGCCGTATCCACCCAGGGGGTGGCGCACAGCACCAGTAGCATGAAAAACAGCGCCTTGCGCATCAACTCAACGTTCATAGTCCCTCTCCGGTCTGCAGATCTGCTTGGGAGCATACAGCACGTTTATTATAAATAAAAATGAGTAATATTTTTGATATCAATCAATCTTTTTGATATGATCCCGCTAATGGCCATTACACTGAGACAGTTGGAAATTTTCGAGAAGGTGGCGCGCTGCGGACATGTGACCCAGGCCAGCAGCCAGCTGCTGCTGACCCAATCCGCCGTAAGCATGGCGATTGCCGAGCTGGAGAGGCTGGCCGGCGCCCCGCTTTTTGAAAGACATGGCAAACGCCTGTTTCTGAATGACCGCGGACGCAGCATACTGCCGGAGATTGAAAAGGCTCTGGGGATTACCAGGGGTATCGAACAGTTTTTGGAGAGTTCTGCCGGTGAGCCGGCCGGTGTGCTCAACGTCGGTGCCAGCACCACCATCGGCAACTATATCCTGCCTGACATTGTGGCCGAATTTTCCCGATGCCATACCAGGGCCAGGGTATCCTTGACCGTTGGTAACGCCCGACAGATCGAAAACGCCCTGGAAAACGGCGAGCTGGATCTGGGGCTGACGGAAGGGGTACCGCACTCCAGCGTGTTACATGCCACGAAGTGGAGAGATGATCGGCTGGTTGTGGTGGTTGGCAGGGAACATCCCTGGGCGCAAGGGGGAAAGGCGACACTGGACATGCTGCGCGAGGCCCAATGGCTCATGCGCGAAAAAGGTTCCGGCACAAGGGAGGTCTTTGAAGCGTCGATGGCCCGCAAGGATGTCACGTTTTCCATCGCCATGGAGCTTGGCAACACCGAAGCTATCAAGAAGGCGGCTGAAGCAGGTCTGGGGGCGGGATGCCTGTCAATACTCGCTGTCAGGAGGGAACTGGAAAACGGCTGGCTGGCAGAGATTGCATGCCCGCTGGATCTGGGCAGAACCCTTTTCATCCAGACCAGAATATCCACCTATCAGTCCAGGCTGCTGCAGGCGTTCCTGGGCCTGCTTGCTCAACACCAAAAGTTGTAATCCCGGCCCGTCAACACAATGAAAGCTCGGAGATGCACGACTCAGCCCGGGTCATGGAATTTGCAGAACCGGTTCACCAGCAGGACCACAAGCTTTGACAGCACATTAAAAGCGGAGTAAAGTGCCGTCATCGGAGGGCCTCTGCCATGAGTACTTCACCCGCCTTTATCATCACCTTTGTGGTTACTATTGCCATCATGCTCGCCGTAGCCGTGCACAGTTCTGCCAAGGTGCAATCAGCCGGCGACTTTTCCCTGGCCGGGCGCCGCGCCAGCGGCTTCAACGTGGCCGGCGGCATTCTGGGCACGCTGGTGGGCGGGGCTTCCACTATCGGCACTGTGCAGCTGGCCTACCTCTATGGCCTTTCGGCCTGGTGGTTCACGCTTGGCTGCGGCATTGCCTGCCTGTTCCTGGGAACCGCCCTGGCGCCTGCGCTCAGAAACGGGCTGGTCGAAACCATCCCCCAGTTCATCTCCCGCTACCACGGAGAACGAGCCCGTGTCTGCGCCAGCCTCTTTTCCGCCTTCGGCATGTTCATCCACATCGTTGCCCAGCTTCTGGCCTGCGGCGCGCTGCTTTCGACCCTGTTCAACATCTCGCTGCTGTGGGGCGCACTGATCGCCCTGGGACTGACATTGTTGTTCACCGTCGGCGGCGGCATGAGCAGCGCCGGCCCCCTCGGCCTGATGAAGCTGCTGCTGATCTGTATCACCATGGTTGCCGGCGGCTGGATGGCCTATTCGCTATCAGGCGGTATTGGCGGCATGCGCTCCGCTCTGCCGGACTTCCCCTGGTTCTCCATCTTCGGCTACGGGGTTAATGCAGGACTGTCCGACTTCTTCTCATTGCTGGTCGGGGTGGTGTCCACCCAGACCTACCTGCAAGCCATCTTTTCTGCCCGCGATGTCAGGGCCGCCAGAACCGGCGCCCTGGTCAGCGCCGTGCTGATGCCGCCGCTCGGGCTATTGGGTATCGCCATCGGGCTCCACATGCGAATAGCCGCTCCCGGCATCGAGAGCGCCAAGGCCCTGCCGCTGTTTTTATCGATGTACTTTCCTCCTGCACTGGCCGGCATCGCCTTTGCCTCGCTGCTGATCACCGCCGTCGGCACGGCCGCCGGACTGGCCATGGGGGTCGGCACGACCCTGCTAGTGGATGTGGTCAGCAAACTCAAGCCCGCCGAGCATCACAAACTACTGCTGATGCGGATTTTGACATCACTGGCACTGATCGGCTCATTCGCCGTCCTGCTGCTCAATCTGGATTCGGCCATCATGAAATGGAGCTTTCTCTCCATGGGACTGCGCGGCGCAACCCTCTGCATCCCGCTTTTGATGGCGATCTTCCTCAAGGAACGTACCAGCAGCCGCGGCGGCGCCATCTCGATTTTCATCGCGCCGGCAGCCGTCATCGCCACCGGCCTGATCGACTCGCCCCTGCCGCCGCTATATGTCGGCCTGACCATCTCACTGGCCGCATTCGGACTCGGCTACCTGCTTGAACAACGACGGATTTGAGTTTTACCCAATCCCTAGTATTATTTATCCATATTGTGTGACGTCAGGCAGCCATGACGACCCAAAAAACACCCTGGCGCGGAGAGACTGAATGCAGCGCATCACAACCGGTATCATCATTTTCGACCAGATAGAGGTGCTTGATTTCTGCGGCCCGTTTGAGGTCTTCAGTGTCACGCGTCTGAACGAGGAACAGCGCAGGGAAGAGCCCTCGCCCTTTCAGCCCGTAATCGTTGCCGAAAATACCGAGCCTGTCACCACAGCAGGCGGCATGCGTGTTATCCCGGATTACTGCTTTGATGCATGCCCAGAACTGGACATCCTGGTCGTTCCGGGTGGCTGGGGGGTCAGAAAACAGATGGAAAATCCATCCCTGCTGCAATGGCTGAAAACGCGCGGCAGCAAAGTACAGACCCTGGCGGCGGTCTGCACCGGCTCCATGCTGCTGGGAGCTGCCGGACTGCTGTCCGGCAGACACGCCACTACACACTGGCGTTCACTGGACTGGATGCAGACATCCTTTCCCGATGTCACGGTTGAACGGGAGCAGCATGTGGTCATTGACGGCAGCCTGATTACCTCGGCCGGCATCTCAGCCGGGATCGACATGGCCCTGACCGTTGTTGGCATCCACTGCGGCAGCAGCGTAGCCGCCGCAACAGCCAGACACATGGAGTATTCCTTCAACACAAGCAACACGCGCAGGATATAAGCCAGCGGGAATCAGCACCCGTTCCCGGCGCAGCAGGCATACGCACAGCACCCCCGTTTCGGAGGCAAGGCATGTCCGATGCAAGCAGCACCACAACCAGCGACCAGACCGCCCGGCATGAGTTCAATCGCCCCGGATACCGCCTCGTGCTGGAGATATCACCCGATCAGACCGAATGCCGCTGTTCATATCACCCTGTCACCGCAGGCGCCCCGCTCACCCACGAAGAGCTTCAGGCAGTATTCAATCAAACCGGCATAGTTTCAGGGATCAATCAGCAGGGTATCCTGGAATTGCTGGAGGCCGCCACATCCAGCAGGGAAACGGCCGGTCTGCTGCTGGCAGCCGGAACACCCGCCGTCCCCGGCCGGGATGGCGCGCTTCAGATTGAAGTAACCGATGACACACAACTCACAACATCGGTCGAAGCAGACACCACAACCGTTGACATGCATGCTGTCCAGCATTTTTACAATGTCACCAGCGGCCAACTGATCGCCACCATTCTGCCCCCCGGTGAAGGACAGCCCGGCCAGAGCATCCGCGGCACAACCATCCAGGCATCATCCGGTAAACCATATTGCCCGGCACTGGGTCAAAACGTATCCATTTCCGATGATCAGCTGACCATAATGGCTAAGGCCGACGGTCGGGTCATCATCAATGGCACAGAGATATCGGTGGAAGATACCTTCACCGTCAAGGGTGACCTGGATTTCAAGGTTGGCAATATCAATTTCAACGGCTTTGTCGACATCAAGGGCGATGTGCTGGATGACTTCTCCATCAAGGCGACCAAAGGCATCCGGGTGCAGGGCAACATCGGTCTATGCCACATTGAGTCGCAAGGTGACATCTCCTTCTGCGGTATGAGCGGACAGGGGCGCGGCACCATCACATGCGGCGGCAGCATCTGCGCCAACTTTATCAACGACGTGACCGTGGAATGCGAAGGTGACGTGCTGGTAGAATCCGAGATACGTAACTGCCACATCCGCTGCCTGGGCAGCATCCGGGTCAACAAGGGCGTGCTGGCCGGGGGTGACTATATGGCATTGGGGGGCATCGAATCCAGTGTCATCGGCACGGTAACATCACTGCACACCCATGTGTCCGCCGGGGTCAACTATCGCGATCAGGAGGAGCTGAACCGCCTGTTTCATGAGCTGAAGGAATTGATCGATCACTTCACGGCAGACAAGGCCAATGCCGACATGAAGGAATTTGCACATCGCCGGGCAGAGATCACCGCCCGGGTGCAGCAGGCGCGCACACGCGATTATCCGGGACGCAACCCCAAGGTCAACGTCAAAAAGCTGCTTTACGAGATGGTCAACATCACACTGGGCACTGTCAGCGAGGACAATCGGGAGGAGCGTCAGGGACCGATTACGATCATTGCAAACACCGTTGAGGAGGGCTTCCGCTATATCGGCATGAGCGATCTTGCGGTCAGGGCGGAAGATATCGAACTGGCCTTTGTGCAGCAGAGCGAATTGCAACATCAGCACAGCGTGGATTAATTACAGCTGCCAAACAAGCCCTTTCTGGATACGACAATAGCCGAGGCATTTGCCCCGGCTATTGTCGTATCCAGCATATGTCAACCGCCTGTTATACCAGAAGCGGCGCAATTACCAGAGAAACAACACTCATCAGCTTGATCAGGATGTTCATGGCAGGACCGGAGGTATCCTTGAAGGGGTCGCCAACTGTGTCACCAACAACAGCGGCCTTATGGGCATCGCCACCCTTCTTCTCGCCTTCCAGCTCTCCCTTTTCGATGAATTTCTTGGCATTATCCCAAGCGCCACCGGCATTGGCCATCAGCAGCGCCAGCAGAACACCGGCCAGGGTTGCGCCAGCCAGCATGCCGCCCAAGGCTTCCTTGCCGATGGAGAAACCAACCACAACCGGCGCAATAACCGCCACAACGCCGGGCAAGACCATTTCGCCAAGGGCTGCCTTGGCAGAAATGTCAACGCACTTGTCAGACTCAGGCTTGACACCGGGCTTGCCTTCCAGCAGGCCGGGGATTTCGCGGAACTGACGACGGATTTCATCGACCATCTTGCCGGCAGCACGTCCCACGGCAGTCATGGTCAGGGCGCCGATGTAGAACGGCAGGGCGCCGCCCACAAACATGCCGATCACGACCTTGGGATCGGTCAGGTTGATTGTGTCAAGGCCAACCGCTGTAGAATAGGCGGAAAAGAGGGCCAGAGCGGTCAGGGCAGCGGAACCGATCGCAAACCCCTTGCCGACAGCAGCAGTGGTATTGCCGATGGCATCCAGACCGTCGGTGATCTTGCGCACTTCAGGCCCAAGGCCGGCCATCTCGGAGATACCGCCAGCATTGTCGGCAACCGGACCATAGGCGTCAACGGTCATGGTAACGCCAACCGTGGCCAGCATACCGACCGCAGCAATACCAATGCCGTACAGGCCGGCATAGTAGTTGGCCACGAAGATACCAACGCAGATGATCAGCACCGGCAGCACACAGCTTTCCAGGCCGACAGCCAGACCGTGGATGATGTTGGTGGCCGGGCCGGTCTTGCTGGCTTCAGCGATGCGGTTTACCGGGGATGCAGAGGTGTAGTACTCAGTGACCAGGCCGATCGCCACGCCGGCGATGGTGCCGGCCAGCAGCGCCCAGAATACGCCGTTGGCGACGCCCATGGCATGGATCACGAAATATGCGGCGACCAGAAAACCACCGGCAGCAATAAAGGTGGTATAACGCAGCGCTGCTGCAGGATGGATGTTTTTCAGAAACTTCATCGAGGCGATGCCAAGCAGCGAGAAGACCAGACCTGCCATGGCCAGGGCCAGCGGCAGCAGCATGGCTTCGGCACGGACAGCAGCCTCACCAACACGCAGCAGGGCTTCCGGATCAGCAATCTTGTTCAGCAGTGCCGGACCTGCGGCAGCAGCAATGGCAACCGTGGCAATGATGGCGCCCACATAGGACTCGAAAATATCGGCGCCCATACCGGCGGTATCACCGACGCAGTCACCAACGTTGTCAGCAATAACACCCGGATTGCGGGGATCGTCTTCCGGAATGCCGGCCTCGATTTTGCCCACCAGGTCAGAGCCGACGTCAGCAGCCTTGGTATAGATACCGCCACCCACACGGGCGAACAGGGCGATAGAAGATGCACCCATGGCAAAACCGTTGATATAGAGGGCTGTCTCGGGGCTGCCGCCGTACATGATATAGGCGACGCCAACACCCACCAGACCCAGCGAGGCAACGGACAGGCCCATAACAGCGCCACCGTTGAATGCAACCATCAGGGCAGCGCCCTGTCCGCTCTTGCGGGCGGCCTCAGCCGTACGCACGTTGGCACTGGTGGCAGCCTGCATGCCGATATAGCCGCACAGCATGGAGCACAAAGCGCCGCCCAAAAAGGCCAGGCTGGTCTGGATGTTCATGGCGAAGGTTAAAAGACCGAAGACCAGGACGATAAATCCAACCAGCACGGTGTATTCACGCCTGAGAAACGCCATTGCGCCTTTGTGTATCTCGGCAGCAATCTCACGCATCTTCTCCACTTCAACCGGCTGGGACTTGATCGTGTTAAAAATCAGTATGGCGATGATAAAACCCACCACCCCCAGCACCGGGGCAAACATCTGAACTGTCATACTTCTTCCTCCTCTTTGTTATAGAAATACAATAAGCGTAGTGGTCTCCAAAAACATCTTTATTTATAGGCATTACACATATTTGTCAATCAATTAATGATGTGTTCAGCCCCAGAAGCCAACCTCATTTTGATCGTTTTTATCGCAAATCATGTTTAGTTGTAAGAAATCTGACTCCGTGCTATAAGCACGGTGAAAACAATTTCATCAGGAGTCATACGTCATGTCACTTGTTACCAGAACAGCTGCTGCTGTGCTAATACTTGCCCTGACCGGCTGCGCTTCACAGGGCTCGCTGGACAACGTCCGCAACGATGTGGATGCGGTCAAAACCCGCCTGTTTTCCG
Organism: Deltaproteobacteria bacterium; assembly: GCA_035407085.1. Classification (GTDB taxonomy): domain Bacteria; phylum Desulfobacterota; class Desulfuromonadia; order Geobacterales; family Pseudopelobacteraceae; genus JBGSQR01. Next base: position 12,201 of record DAONZY010000031.1, read on the forward strand.
TGGAAAAAGACCTGGGAGGCATCCGCGACGACTCCCGGGCAACCGAAAAAAATGTAAAAACCGATGTCGCTTCGGTCAGAAAGCTTTCCGCCGACATGCAGGCCGCCATGGATAGCGCCAAAACCGAGATGCGCATGCTGAACGGCAGGATCGATGACATCGCGCTGACAGCAAAAAAGCCGGCTGAAGACCTGGCTCGTTACAAGGAAGATGCCGATAAACGCATACTGGCCCTGGAAGAAAGAATCACCAAACTGCAGGCCGCACTTGAAAAGGGCGGGCTGCCTGCCCCCAATGAAGGATCAGCCGCCACACCGGACGGAATCTACAAAAAGGGGCTGGAACTATTCAAGGCCGGCAACATGCCGGCCGCCCGTGAGCAGTTTACCATCCTGATTGAAAAACATCCCAAGCATGATATGGTGGCCAACGCCCACTACTGGACCGGTGAGACCCTTTACGGCGAAAAGCAGTACGAGCAGGCCATCCTGGCCTTCCAGGAGGTCATCAAGAACTTTCCCCAGCAGCCGAAGGTACCGGCCGCCATGCTGAAGCAGGCCCTGGCCTTCCGGGCGATCAAGGACAACAAAAGCGCCAAGTATGTGCTGAAAAGACTGGTTGCCAAATACCCCAAAAGCCAGGAAGCCAAAAAGGCCAAGACCCTGCTGAAACAGATCAAGTAAAAACCGTTGACCGTTGACCGTTGACCGTAAACGTAAACGTAAAAGGGCGATACGCATCACGCGTACCGCCCTTTTTTCGATATGTAACCAGTTGATTTAAAGCCTAAAAGACATTTCGCACGGATAAGCATCTGATCAGGCCTGGTAGAAGCCTGGTTGAAAACCTGGATGTTTTATGATCCGAATTTGTAATCCGGTTTTATCAGATTTGATCCGTGTGAAGCGATTTTGATTTTGCAGATCTATCCTTAACAAGCACAAACAACCTGAATCTTTATATCGGTGATAGGTCCGAAAAAGAACAAGGCATCTACAATTACAAGGCCCCCTTGGTGGACAGGACACCCTGCACCCTGGGATCAAGCTGGCTGGCCATATCCATGGCGCGCGCAAACGCCTTGAAACAGCCTTCGATGATGTGGTGGGCGTTTTCGCCATAGGCCACGCTGATATGCAGGTTGGCACCACAGTGGTTGGCAAAGGCCTGGAAGAATTCACGCGCCAGTTCGGTATCGAACTGTCCGATTTTTACCTTGGGCAGTTGGACATTATACACCAGATAAGGACGGCCGGAGATGTCCACGCTGACACGGGCCAGGGCTTCATCCATCGGCACGTCAGCCTGCCCGTAACGCCGGATGCCCTGCTTGTCACCCAGAGCCTGCTTGAAGGCCTCGCCCAACACAATGCCGATATCCTCCACCGTGTGGTGGAAATCGATGTCAATGTCGCCGCTGGCCTCCACCGTAAGGTCAAACAGACCATGGCGGCTGAACAGATCGAGCATGTGGTCCAAAAACGGCACGGACGTGCTGATGCGCCCCGCGCCACTGCCATCCAGATCCAGAGAAAGCCTGACGCTGGTCTCCCTGGTAACCCTTTCGATTGTCGCTGTACGTGACATAGTTTCTCCCTTTACTTCAAAAATCAATTTGCCACAGAGTTCACAGAGGACCCAGAGAAAACCAGAAACAAACAAAACTATTCAAAGTTAATCCGTACTGCATTTACGTTAGTTTGAGACGTCCTCTGTCCGACCTGCATATTTCACTGTCATTCCTCTGTGACCTCTGTGGCAAGCAGAGCTGTTTGAATTTTAACCGATGTCCTTCATCGCAGCCAGTGTCTGTTCCATCTCCTCCCGGGTGCCGATCGAGATGCGGATGCCATGGCTGAGCAGCGGATCGGAGAGCAGGCGCACCAGAATCCTGCGCGCGTAAAGACCTTCATAAACCCTTCTGCCGCTGCGATCCGGAGGTGTGGCAAAGATAAAATTAGTGCTGGATGGTATCACGTCATAGCCAAGGCTGCGAAGTTCGGCGCTGAACCAGTCCCTGGTTTCGCAGACCTTGCGGCAGCATGCGCGCAGATACTCCTGGTCGCCCAGGGCGGCAACGCAGGCAGCCTGGGCCAGGCGATCCAGGTTGTAGTGGTCGCGAATCTTGTCCAGGGCAGCAATCACTTCCGGACGGGCAATTGCCAGCCCCAGACGCATGCCGGCCAGGGCGTAGCTTTTGGAAAACGAGCGGGTCACCACCACGTTATCATACTTCTTCACCAGTTCCAGTGCCGTGCTGCCGGCAAAGTCGGCATAGGTCTCATCCAGCACCAGCATGCCGCTGCAGCGCCGGGCGATGTCCTCGATGTAATCCAGCGGGAACACCGTGCCGAAGGGCGCATTGGGGCTCGTCAGAAAGAACAGCTTGCCGTCGTAGCGTTCGGGGAAATCCTTGACGAGAAAATCATCCGTCAGGCCGAAGGTGCGTATGCTGGCCCCCTGTACCTCCGCCAGCGTGGCATAGTAGGAGTAGGACGGGTTGACGTAGGCGATTTCCTCACCCTCGCCGGCAAAGGCGCGGATCAGGTTGTTGAGCACCTCGTCGGAGCCGTTGGCCATGATTACCCATGAGGGATCAAAACCGTAAAGCCGGCCAGCCGCTTCACGCAACAGTTGGCTGGACGCACTGGGATAGCTGCGCAGACTGGCCCCGTCAGCGCCAAGCTCAGCCAGGATCGCCTCTGCCACGCGGGGCGATGGCGGGTAGGAATTTTCATTGGTATTAAGCTTGACCCAGGAGGCGATGTCATCCGGCTGAAAGCCGGGCACATAGGCCTGCATCTCTGCGATATTCTTGCGTAGCCTGCTCATGAAATCTTCCTTGAAATCAATCTTGCTTTTATGTACCCACGAACCAAGCTAACAAGCAAGGCTCTCCGCGTTACCCTTTTCGGACTGTCACCGACCTGGCATGGGCCTCCAACCCCTCCATGCCCGCCAGCCTTTCCACATCAGGCCCCAGGCGTTGCAACCCGGCCCGGGAACAGTAGATCAGCGAGGACTTCTTGACGAAATCATCCACCGACAGCGGGGAGAAGAAGCGGGCGGTGCCGCCGGTCGGCAGGGTATGGTTCGGTCCAGCCAGATAATCGCCGGCGGCCTCCGGCGTCCAGTGTCCCATGAAGATGGCGCCTGCATTGGTGATCTGCGGCAGCAGGGCAAACGGGTCGCTTACCGCCAGTTCCAGGTGCTCGGGAGCGATACTGTTGGAAAAGGCAACCGCCTCGTCCAGGCTGGATGTCACGATGATGGCACCGTAACGATCCCACGAGGCCCTGGCAATTGCCTGCCGGGAAAGCTGCTGCAGCTGAAGCTCCACCTGGGCCGCCACCGCCTCGCCGAAGCCTCGGTCGGTGGTGATCAGGATTGACGAGGCCAGTTCATCATGTTCGGCCTGGGAAAGCAGGTCCGCGGCGATATGGGCCGGTGTGCCGCTGCCGTCGTTGATCACCAGGATCTCACTGGGACCGGCGATCATGTCAATACCAGCCTGGCCAAAAACCAGCTTTTTAGCAGTGGCCACATAGATATTGCCCGGTCCGGTGATCTTGTCCACCCGCGGGATGGTTTCAGTGCCATAGGCCAGCGCCGCCACGGCCTGGGCGCCGCCGATGCGGAAGATGCGGTCAACACCGGCCAGCCTGGCAGCCACCAGCACGTGGGGGTTGCTCTCCCCGCCTGGCGTGGGAGTAACCATGATGATCTCGCCCACCCCGGCCACCTTGGCCGGCACGGCGTTCATGATCACGCTGCTGGGGTAACTGGCCTTGCCGCCCGGCACATAGATGCCGACCCGGCTAAGCGGCGTGATCTTTTGCCCCAGCAATATGTCCGCTTCTTCCGTGGAAAGCCAGCTCTGCTGTTTCTGCTTCTCGTGAAAGCTGGTCACCCGCTGCACCGCCAGCCGCAGTGAAGCCAGCTCTTCCGGAGCAACCGCAGCAAAGGCGCGTTCGATCTCCTCCGGGGTAACTTCCAGCCGGGAAACCGAAGCGGCCTCCAGCCGGTCAAATCGGCAGGTCAGCTCCAGCAGGGCCTGGTCGCCCCGTTTGCGCACATCGGCGATAATACCAGCCACGACCTGCTCCACCTCACGGCCGGTCTCTTCTCCACGGGAGAGAATCGCAGCAAACTGCGCATCAAAACCACTGTCCTTTATATCCAGAAAAAGCATTCAAAAACCCCGCTATTAAAAAAACTAAAGTACCTGCTCCAGACTGCGGATAATCTGGCTGATGCGGCTGCACTTGATCTTCAGGCTGGCGCGATTGACGATCAGGCGGGTGGTGATGTCAGCGATGTGCTCCACCTCCACCAGGCCGTTCTGACGTAGCGTCTCGCCGGTGGAAACCAGATCCACGATCCGCTCGGACAGACCGACCAGCGGTGCCAGCTCGATGGAACCATACAGCTTGATGATCTCGACCTGGATGCCCTTGGAGGCGAAATAGCGTTCCGTGACATTGGGATACTTGGTGGCAATGCGGATATGGGACCAGCCGGTCGGATCATCATTGCCGGCCAGGCTGGCCGGTTCGGCCACCATCATGCGGCAGTAGCCGAACTTCAGATCCAGCGGCTCATAGAGATCCTTGCCCTGTTCCATCAGGGTGTCCTTGCCGACAATCCCCAGGTCGGCACTGCCATACTCCACATAGGTCGGCACATCCGTGGCGCGTACGATCATGTAGCGCATCTTCTGGGCCGGATTTTCAAAGATCAGCTTGCGTGAATCGCTGAGCAGCTCGCTGCAGTCGATGCCGATCCGGCCAAACAGCGCGACAGATTCCTCCAGGATACGGCCCTTAGGTATTGCTATGGTTATAAAATCGTTCATATAAATCAGGGACCAGGGATCAGGGACCAGGGATCGGGAAAGTCATATTGCCAGTCCCCAATCACCAGTCCCCAGTCACTGTAGCCTCACTCCTTTACCCTTTGTATGTCCGCCCCCAGAGCGGCCAGCTTCTTTTCGATGGATTCGTAGCCGCGGTCAAGATGATAGATACGCGACACCTCGGTAGTATTGTCCGCCGCCAGACCGGCCAGTATCAGCGAGGCCGATGCACGCAGGTCCGTGGCCATCACAGGTGCGCCGGACAGCTTCCTGACCCCTTTGACCGTAGCGGTATTGCCCTCGATGACGATGTCCGCTCCAAAACGCAACAACTCCGATACATGCATGAATCGGTTTTCGAAGATATTCTCACTGATCACGCTGGCGCCATCGGCAATACACATCATGGCCATGAACTGGGCCTGCATATCCGTAGGAAAACCGGGGTAAGGCCTGGTCTTGATATTCACACTCCTGAGCCGTTTGGGGCCCTTGACCCGCACCACGTTGTCGCGGCTGGTAATCTCCACTCCGGCGTCCTGCATCTTGAACACCAGCGCATCCAGATGCTCCAGCTTCATGCCGTGGATGCGGATATCACCGCCGGTCATGGCCGCAGCGATCATGAAAGTGCCGGCCTCGATCCGGTCCGGCATGACATCGTAATTGACCGGACTGAGCTCACTGACCCCCTGAACATGGATGGTATCGGTACCAGCACCTTCGATGCGGGCCCCCATCCTGTTGAGAATCTGGGCCAGATCGATGATTTCCGGCTCACGGGCGGCGTTTTCCAGGATCGTTTCCCCCCTGGCGGTGGCCGCCGCCATCATCAGGTGTTCCGTACCTCCAACCGTCGAGATGTCAAAGTTGATCCGCGCCCCCTTCAGCCTTTTGGCCCGGGCCTCCACATAGCCATGTTCCAGGGTTATTTCAGCCCCCAGGGCCTGCAGCCCCTTCAGATGCAGATTGATCGGCCTGGCGCCGATGGCGCAGCCACCCGGCAGCGAGACGCGCGCACGGCCAAACCTGGCCAGCAGCGGCCCCAGCACCAGCACCGAGGCACGCATGGTCTTGACCAGATCGTAGGTAGCCTCATGGCTGTTGATGCCTGCCGTATCGAGACAGACCTGGTGACCATTGCCTTCAATCCTCGCCCCCAGGGACTCCAGCACCTTGATGGTGGTGTTGATATCCCGCAGGAAGGGTACATTGCCGATCCGGTTCATGCCCGGAGCCAGGATGGTTGATACAAAAATGGGCAGGGCCGCATTTTTGGATCCGCTGACCTCCACCTCACCCTTCAGTTTTTTACCGCCCTTGATAACCAGTTTGTCCACAAAACAGTCCTTTTGAAAAAATGTTTTTTATAATAGACCATGGTTCCCATGAAGTAAAATGGAAATCCACCCGTCAAAAATCTCATGAAAATTCAAACTACTGTCAACAAATGCGCCAAAATGACTGTCTGACCGTATTTTTTGTGTTATAGTTTCACCCACAATTGCCAATCCATTCAGAAGCAAATTCGGGAAAACAAACATGCTATCAGCACCGAAATCTTCGTTCAGAACACGGATGACACTCTACCTGCCGATCGCGGCCTGCCTGCTGATTTCCGCCCTGCTTTTCGCTGTTTTGAGATATTTCGAAGCATCCATCAAGGAGACCGTGGCCAATCAGCAGAACTTTACCGTCACGGTTCTGGCCGAGGATCTGGATCGCAAATTTGACAATAAACTCCGCCTGCTGACCGACACCTCGGCCAAGATCAGTACTGCCCAGATGGGCGATCCTGCCCGGGCACACGCCTTTCTGGTCAGCCGTTCCGAATACATGCAGATCTTTGACGACGGCCTGTTCCTGTTCGACACCCGCGGCAAGATTGTGGCCGCCCTGCATTCCGACGACGCATTGTCCGCCGACAGTTATCCGCTGTTGGGCGAACTGATCACAAAAACCGTCAAAACAGGCAAACCCCAGGTATCCGACCCCTTCACCTTTGCATCGGGGGAACGCAAACCAGCCATGATGATGACCGCACCGGTTTTCGGCGAAGGCCGTGCCATCATCGGCGTGCTGACCGGCAGCATTGACCTGGTCAAGGGCGGATTCATCGGTTCGCTGATCGACCACCAAATCGGCAGTACCGGCTATATGTACATCTTCAACAAGGATCGCGTCATGGTCTACCACCCGGATCCCGTGCGCATCATGAAGAAGGACATACCGCTGGGGGCCAACCTGCTGCTGGACAAGGCCATCAAGGGTTTCGAAGGCACCGACGAGACGATCAACAGCCGCGGCGAAGAAATCCTGGCCTCATTCAAACACCTGAAGACCGCGCGACTGATCCTGGCCGCCAATTACCCGGCCAGCGAGGCCTTCCAGTCACTGCACACACTGCGCAAGCTGTTCGCCATCGGCATCCTGCCGGTCATGCTGGTCATGTTCCTGGTTATGCGGCGTTTCTTCAGCCACATGACCGCACCACTGGCCGAACTGACCAGACATGTCGGGCAGATGACCACCAAAACAGGGGCAGAGCGTCTGTTCCCCGAAAGCACGCTGCGCGAGGTGGATGAGTTGGGTACGGCCTTCAACCGGCTGATCACGGAACTGGATCGCCAGCAGGAGGAGATCGAACGACGCGAGCAGATCTACCGCACCGTGGTGGAGTTTTCCTCGGATATATCCTTCTGGATGCAGGCCGGTGGCGGCGTTATCAACTACATCACCCCGATCTGCTTTCAGATCACCGGCTATCAGGACGACGAATTCTACCGGGATCCGGATCTGCTCAATCGCATCATCCACCCCGATTTCCGCGAGCTTTGGGCCCAGCACAAACTGGTGGAAGGCACCTGTGAATGTCTGGAGCCGATCGAACTGGCCCTGGTCAGCCGCACCGGCGAAACCATCTGGGTCAACCACGTCTGCCGGCCGGTCTACACCGAGCAGGGTCAATTCTGCGGCATCCGCGGCAGTTTTGATAATGTCACCCAGATCAAACAGGGGGTGCTGTCACTACAGGAAAGCCAGAAGGCGCTGAGACGCCGCAACGAATTTTTGATGGCCCTGCACGACACCACCCTGGACATGATCAGCCGGTTGGAACTCCAAAGCCTGCTGTCAGCCATCATCAGCCGCGCTGCCAAGCTGCTCAACACAGAGCACGGATTCATCTACCTTTTGGACCACCAGCGTCAGGAAATGCTCATGCAAGTCCGGCTGGGCCACTACGCCAGCATCGACATACCGCCGCTCAAACGCGGCCAGGGCATGTCCGGCCTGACATGGGAGCATGGGGAGTCGGTTATCGTACCCGATTACAGCACCTGGGACAAGCGGATCAAACTGCCCGGCTTCGCCCCGATCAGGGCCACGGTCGGCATACCACTCACCATCGAAAATGAGGTGATTGGCGTAATCGGGCTGGCGCGCCTGGATGAGAGCAGCTTTGAAAAGGACGAGATCGAGATTATTCAGAGCTTTGCCGAACTGGCCGCGCTGGCCATCAAGAATGTCCAGATGTATGAATCGGCCCAGCAGGCGCTGCAGGAGCTGATCCGGGCCGAAGAGAGTCTGCGTAAGCTCTCCTATGCCATCAAGCAGAGCCCGGTCTCGATCATGATCACCGATCTGGAAGGGCGGATCGAATACATCAACCCCCATGTACTGGAGACAACCGGCTACAGCCAGCAGGAGCTGCTCGGCCAGAAGGCCAGCATCTTCAAATCAGGACACACCAGCGAAGCCGAATACAGGAAACTGTGGGAGACGATCCTGTCCGGCAATGTCTGGCATGGTGAATTCCACAACCGCAAGAAGAACGGCGACCTATACTGGGAACTGGCCCAGATATCCCCCATCCGGGACAGCCAGCACAACATCACCAATTTCCTGGCGATCAAGGAAGATATGGATGACCGCAAAGCGCTGGAAAACCAGCTGCGCCACGCGCAGAAAATGGAGGCCATCGGCCAGCTGGCAGGCGGTATCGCCCACGACTTCAACAACATCCTGACCGCCATCATCGGCTACGCCAGTATCATGCAGCTTAAACTGCCCAGCGGCGACCCCTTCAAGGAAACCGCCCGGCAGATACTGGCCGCGGCCGAGCGCGGCTCCAGCCTGACCCAGGGGCTTCTGGCCTTCAGCCGCAAGCAAGAGACCAACCCGGTACTGGTCAACTTAAACGATATCATTACCCGCATCCAGAAACTGCTGTTGCCGCTGATCACTGAAGAGATTGAACTGAAACAGGAGCTGGACAGCCGCCCGCTCTCGATCATGGCCGACGGCATCCAGATCGAGCAGGTGGTGATGAATCTGGTCACCAATGCGCGCGACGCCATGCCGGATGGAGGCACCATCACCATCCACACGGAACAGACCCGTTTAGACGACCAGTTTATCGCCCGGCACGGCTTTGGCACGCCCGGCCCGTACGCCTGCCTGTCGGTCAGCGACACCGGCGCCGGCATCGATGAAGAAACCCTCAAACGGATCTTCGATCCGTTCTATACCACCAAGGAAACCGGCAAGGGCACCGGACTCGGGCTTTCCATCATCTACGGCATCATCAAGAAGCACAACGGCCACATTACCTGCGACAGCACGCCCGGCAAGGGCACCTGTTTCAGCATCTACCTGCCGCTGTTGGCCGGATCAGTGCCGGAAGAGCCCAAACCGGAAGAGAGTAGCGACTTCACCGGCGGCACGGAGGTGATCCTGATGGCCGAGGACGATGATTCCATGCGCGAGCTGTACCGCGAACTGCTGGTAGAGTTCGGCTACAGCGTGCTTGAAGCCAAAGACGGCACCGATGCCCTGAAAAAGTTCGGCGAGCACAAGCAGCACATCAGCCTGGCCATACTGGATGTGATCATGCCGGGCATCAAGGGGCTGGAGGTCTACAAAACCATCCGCAAGGAAAAGCCGCTTACACCTGTGCTTTTCTGTAGCGGCTACTCGGCAGACATCATTCAGAAGCAACTGGACAGTGACCCGCTGCTGCACTTTCTGGGCAAACCCTACATGCCCAAAGAGCTATTGATGAAAATCAGGGAGATACTGGCATGAAAGACACCACCGGCAGTATTTTTATCGTCGATGATGACCGCTATGTGCTGGATAGCGTGTCCACACTGCTGCGTGAACACGGCTTCAACGTTACCGCCTTCAGTAACGGCCAGGAGGCGGTGCGCCAGTTCGTGTCCGAACCGGTCGATCTGGTGCTGACCGATGTGAACATGCCGATCATGACCGGCATCGAGCTATTGGAAAAGATCCGCTTTCTCGACCGGGAGACGCCGGTGTTGCTGATGACCGCCTATGCCGACCTGGACACAGCTGTGCAGGCCATCCAGATGGGTGCCTTCGACTTCATCATCAAGCCTTACCGTCCCCCCTATCTGGTGCATGCCGTTGAAAAGGGCATCAATTTCAAACGATTGACAAATATTGAAAAGAACTACAAGCGGGATCTGGAACTGACCGTCAAACAGCGCACCTTGGAGCTGAACGAGGCCCTGAGCAAACTGACCAACATGAGCCGTGAGATCATCGAACGGCTAACCGCGGCGGCTGAATTGCGCGACAAGGATACCGGCCAGCACATCTCGCGCATCGGCCTGTACGCCCGCAGCATCGCCCGCTATCTGGAACTGCCGGAGGAGTTCGTCGACAACATCTCGATCGCCAGCGCCATGCACGACGTGGGCAAAATCGGCATACCGGACTCGATACTGCTCAAGCCCGGGCCGCTGACCAGGGAAGAGTTTGAGACAATCAAGCAGCACACACTGATCGGGGAGAATATCCTGCGCGGTTCGTCACACGAGATGCTGCAGATGGGCGCCGTGATTGCCGCATCCCACCATGAACGCTGGGATGGCAGCGGCTACCCTTACGGCATGAAGGGCGAAGACATTCCCATTGAGGGCAGGATCGTCATGCTGGCCGACCAGTACGACGCACTGCGCAACAGCCGCGTCTACAAACCCGGTTTCGACCACGCCAAGGCCTGCGACATCATCCTTAACGGAGATGGCCGCACCCTTCCGGAGCACTTCGATCCGAAGATACTGGCGGCCTTCCGCGAGATCAAGGACGTATTCGAGGATATCTTCGAATCAAGACAGACCAGGGACAAGGATTAGGGACTGGGGATTGGGGACCGGTCAACGGTCAACGGCTTGTCTGTACCTTTGGCCGGCAACATAGACATCGACCACATCCCCGTGCAGCAGCACCTTTTCCGGCAGCAACTCGCTACTCTTCACTTCACCGAAACCGCCGATCAACTGGAAATCAGCCCGCTGTCCAACGGTCAGCGCGCCACGCCCATCGTCCAGACCCAGGGCTGTCGCCCCGCCAACAGTAGCCATCTCAAGCAGCTCCAGCGGATTCAAATGACCATTGTAGCTTTGCAGCGCAAAGCGCATCTCGTCCCACAGGGATAGCGAGTCGTTGCTGGCCAGGGAATCCGTGCCCAGCACCATCGTGATGCCCAGTTTCTTCATCAACGCCACCGGCGCAACACCCACATTGAGGCGTTCATTGCTGCGGGGGCAGAGCACGGCCGTTACCCCCTGTTTTTTGAGCAGCTCCACGTCGGCCCGGCTTACATGCACACAGTGAATCGCCAATGTGCCCGGCGTCAGCATGCCATGCCTGTGCAGCAATTCGGTCGGGCTGCACCTGCGCGGTGGTCTCAGATAGTTCTGCCAGTTGACAAACGGATAGAACACCTCTGCCAGTTGGCCACCGGATTCGAACACGAATTCCGTTTCCGCCTCCGACTCGGACAGATGCAGGGCCATTGGGTAAGCCCCCTCCCGGGCCGCCTGCAGGATCAGGTCGTAATGCTCATCGCCAATGGTATATACGGCATGGGGAGCCAGCCCGGCACTGAACACGCTGCCTTCAAGAGCCCGGGCAGACTCGACCGCCTGGGACAGCATCTGGCTCAGCCGTCCCCGATCCTGGCCAAGCACCTCGAAAAACATGCGCCCGCCAAGTACGTCAGAGCTGTAGCCGGCCAGCGCCCCTGGCCGGCTGACGATATCCCCCACCGCTGTTGTGCCAGACTCCAGACAGATACGCACCCCTTCACGGAACGAAGCGGCATAGTCCTCCGCCGTCAGGTTACGCTTGACCTTGACCATCTGAATGATCCAGTCCACAAAACGGTGGGGATGGTAGTCCACATGGTTGTGTATGCGCCAGGCAGGGAAATGGGTCAGTTCCAGGTGGGTGTGTGCATTGATCAGGCCCGGCACGATCGCGCAGCCGGGATAATCAAACAGCGGCAGATTGTAATCCCGGCGCAGATGGTCCAGCCGCCCCGTGGCGGCAATTCTGCCGTTGCGCAGCAACAGCGCCCCACCCTCCAGAATCGGCATTCCGGGGGAGAACAGCCAGCGGGCTGAGACAATGCATTCGCCAATCACTGCGGTGGTACCGTCTGCCTGAAGCCGGTCTGGCATACTAATCCTCCCCCTCTTCTTCGTCATCGGCTGCATCACTATTCCAGGCATAGGAGCTGACCTGGGACACGAGCGCATCACCCATGGAGATACCCATTTCAGACAGCAGATGTCCCACCGTATCAAGCTCCAGTTCCTCGTTCTTCTCAGCTACGTTCAAAAGTTCGCCGTACACGCCTTCCCGGCCGGCCAGGGCGGCCTGGATGTCATCCCCCAGGTTAAGCCTCTGGATCAGTTCGGCAATCGATATGCTGTAGATCTTCTCCAGCAGCGAGAGTATGCCAACCATGAAGGCCTTGTCCGGTGCATCCGACATTCGTGAAAGCAGTGGATGGCGCATGGCGAGCTGTTCCATGAAGCCTGCCCGCACTGCCGCCATATCCATCATCGGATTTTCATTGGCCTGGCAGTTGTCTTTAGCAAAAAATGCCAGCTGGATCCAGCGCTTGACCTGATTGCGGCCAACCAGCGCCAGGGCGCGCCCGACGTTCTCAACCGGCTCGCGGGGGGCATAGGCGACCGAATTGGCCAGCAGCAGGAGCTTGTAGCTTAATACAGAACTACTCTTGATGGCGTTTTCAATCTCCTTTGTATCGGCATCCTTTTCCAGCATGTGCAAAAGTTTGAGCAGCAGCGCCCCGGATTCATCCATATTACGCTTTTCCAGCACGGATGGACGGGCAAAGAAATAACCCTGAAACAGATCAAAATGCATGTCCCGGCAGGCCAGAAACTGCTCCCGGCTTTCCACCTTTTCCGCCAGCAGCCTGACTGGAAAGGGACGGATATTCCCTACCATCTCGGCCACACGCTCCAGCGGTGTCTGCAGCAGATCCACCTTAACAATATCCACCAGGGGATACAGATCGCGGTAGACCGGGCTGTACTCGTGGTCGTCCAGCGCCAGCGTAAAGCCCTTTTCCTTCAGGTCGCGGCAGCGCTCAATCAGCCCGGCGTTCACCTCCAGTGTTTCCAGCAGCTCCAACACGATCTGCTGTTTAGGAAGCAGTTCGATCACATCACTCATCAGCATTTCATGATCCAGGTTGATATAGCCGTGGTGCTCGCCCAGCAGGTTCTCAATCCCGAAACCAGTAATGGTGTTGTTGATGACATTGGCGGTGGAATAGGTGGCATTCTGTACGTCGGCGCTATTGCCGGATCGGATCGAGCGAAAAAGCAGCTCATAGGCGACAATGCGCTCGTTGTTGGAAAGGATGGGCTGTCGCCCTATCAGGCAGTTGCGTGGGTTCATAACAGTCATTTTTGTCTCTGGCAGTTAGTAATAGCGATGCGCTGATTATAGAGCTTATTCACATATTATCAACCGCCAGTTGACACCCGCCGGTCTGCAATCATTTAGTTTGACTCACAGGATTATAGAAAGTACATTATGCGGTCAATAACAGGAGTTTTTTCATGGTTCGCGCCTACCTTTTTCTGGCGGTGTTCATACCGCTGACCCTAATTTTTGCTGCCAGCGCCCTGATCTGTACCTTTTTTGACAACAGCGGCAGAGTCTATGCCATGCATGCCCGGCTATGGTCACGCATCTCCCTGCGCATAGCCGGCGTGCGTGTCAGGATACAGGGGCTGGAGCACATTCCGGAAGGCCCGGTGATTTTCATGAGCAATCACCAGAGCAACTTCGACATCCTGACCATGATTGCCCACATCCCCCAACAGATTCACTGGATCGCCAAGAAAGAGCTGTTTGACTATCCGGTCTTCGGGGCCTCCATGCGGCGCGGCGGCTACATCCCCCTGGATCGCAGCGACGGCCGCAAGGCGCTTAAAAGCATGGAAAACGCCGCCCGCATCATCCGCTCAGGCAAGAGCGTGGTCATGTTCCCGGAGGGCACCCGCACGCGGGATCTGAAGCTGCTGCCCTTCAAACGGGGCGGTTTCATGCTGGCACAGAAGGCCGGGGTGCCGGTCGTGCCGGTGACCATCAACGGCAGCGGCCGCATCAATCCTGCCGGGCGCAAGATGCTCCATCCCGGCATTATCAGTGTGACACTGCATCCGGCGATCATGCCCGACAACAACCTGTCACGCAACGAAGCAGAAAACCGGCTGCAGGAAAAGGTCCATAGCTCCATCTCATCGGCGTTGGAGAGCTGAGATGCCGGAGGGGATCTGGTTCATACCGCTGCCGGTGATCGGACTGGCCGCCATCATCTGGGGATTGCCGGCCAGCCACACCCTGCCCCATCCACGGGATATCGGTGCGGCAGCAGCCGTGCTGGCCGGGGTGGCCCTGACCATTGTGGGGCTGCTGCTGACCTTCGTGCCCGGTTTTTTCAGGTAAGCCTATGCAACAGAACATTTCAAAAATCATGGTCAACATCACCTTCATTATTGCCATCAGCCTACTGCTGATGGCCACTAACACCTGGTGGCGCATGCAGACCCAGTACCGCGCCGGGGAAAAGGCCCTGGCCGCCGGCGACTTCCCCGCAGCTGTGGCCGGCTTTGAATCAGCCATCCGCATGTACCTGCCCGCCAGCCGCACCGTTGAGCAGGCTGCCGAAAAACTCTGGCAGATGGGCGAATCGAACGAGGCTGCCGGAGACATCACCCGCGCCCTGATCGCCTACCGCTCCCTGCGCAGTTCATTTTATGCGGTCAAATGGCTGAAGGCGCCGGGACAGGAGTGGATCGCCCGCTGTGACGAAAAGATACGCAGCCTGGTGCCGCTGCAGAGAGAGAGATAGATATGACAGCATCAAACTTCCCGCTCCAGATCATCCCACTGGGGGGCCTGGGCGAAATCGGCATGAACATCATGGCCTACGAATGCGGCGACGACATTGTCCTGATCGATTGCGGACTGATGTTTCCAGAACCGGACATGTTGGGCATCGACTACGTCATCCCGGATATAAGCTGGGTCAGGGAAAACCGGGACCGTGTGCGGGCCATCTGCCTGACCCATGGTCATGAAGACCACATCGGCGCGCTCCCCTTCGTGCTCCAGGAGCTGAATGTGCCGGTCTTTGGCACCGCCCTCACACTGGGCTTCGTTGAAGAAAAACTGAAGGAATACAAGATGGACGAGCGGGTGGAGCTGATCACGGTCAAGCCACGCCAGACCATTGTCCTTGGCTGCTTCAGCATCCAGTTCCTGCGCGTGGCCCACTCCGTTGTCGACGGCTGCGCCCTGGCCATCACCACCCCGGAAGGGGTTGTGATCCACACCGGAGACTTCAAGATCGACCACACCCCGGTGGATGGGGAGCTGACCGACCTGGCCTCACTCTCGCGCTACGGCGAGGCAGGCGTGCTGGCCCTGCTGTCCGACTCCACCAACGTGGAGCGGGAAGGCTTTACCCTCTCGGAAAAAACCGTTGGCGAAGCCTTCGAGGACATCTTTCCCAAATGCCAGGGCCGTATCATCGTGGCCGCCTTTTCCAGCAGCATCCACCGTGTGCAGCAGGTGGCCGACGCAGCCATCCACTGCGGTCGCAAGATCCTGCTCAACGGCCGTTCCATGATCGCCAACGTGCGCATCGCCCGCCAGCTAGGCTACCTGACCATCCCGGAAGAGGCGTTCATGGACCTGCGCGAACTGAACCACCTGCCGCCGGAAGCGGTCTGCATCATCTCCACCGGCAGCCAGGGTGAACCGATGAGCGCCCTGACCCGTATCGCCATGGATGACCACAAACAGATCAAACTGGAAAAGGGCGACACCGTCATCCTCTCTTCCCGCGTCATACCGGGCAACGAACGCACCATCTCCGAACTGATCAACCATCTCTATCGCCGCGGCGCCCAAGTGATCCACGAGCGGGTCTCGGAGGTGCATGTCTCCGGCCACGCCTGCCAGGAAGAGCTCAAGCTGATGCTCAACACCGTCCGGCCGCGTTTCTTCATCCCGATCCATGGTGAATACCGCCACCTGGTCAAACACATCGAGCTGGCCTGCAAGACCGGCATCCCGGAGGAACGCTGTCTGCTGGCCACCAACGGCGACGTGATCTCTTTCTATGCCGAAACCGGCGCCATTATCGAGAAGGTCGAATCCGGACGGGTCTTTGTAGACGGCAAGGGCATCGGCGACGTGGGGCAGGTCGTACTCAAGGACCGCAAGCACCTGTCAGAGGACGGCATGGTGGTGGTCATCATCGGCATCAACCAGTCCAGCGGCGTGATTATCTACGGCCCGGACATCGTATCACGCGGCTTCGTCTTCGAGGACGAGAGCCAGGATTACCTGGAGACTGCCCGCGGCATCGTCACAGAGGCGCTCAACGAGCTCAATGAGGAAGTGCGCTGCGACTGCGAGGAGGTCAAGCAGGTGGTACGGCAGTCCCTGAGGCGCTTTTTCAAGAAAACCATCGAACGGCGGCCGGTGATACTGCCAGTCATCATGGAGATGTAACGCACATACTTTGTCAGACACCAACCAGGGGATCAGGCCGCGCGCCCGTTCCCCTTTTGTTTTCCTGAATCCGTAACGCCAGAATGCCGTAGTGTCCGAAAGAGCCGGGGCCCGCACGTCGCCGTGCCGTGGCAAACCTCTCTCCCTGCTGGTCCTTCGCCGAAAAGGCGCTAGCTGCCTGAAAAGCAAAGGCAGAGGCCTTTCGGACCAACGAAGGCATGGAGGTGTCACGGATTCAGTTTTTTCACCAAAGGAGCTCAAGCATGACGCAGCATGAAAAAAGGATCGTCGGGCCGGAAACCGTGCGGATGTTGGAACTGGGGCACCCCTGGGTGGTGGCGGACGGATGGACGAAACGCTGGCCGGCTGGGCAGCCCGGCCAACTGGTCAGCCTGACCGACGAAGGGGGGCGCTTTCTGGCCACCGCCCTGCTTGACCCGACCGACCGGATTGTGGCACGGGTACTGTCGCGCCGGCGGATCAGCCTGGACCACGCCTGGCTCACCCGCCAGCTGCTGGCCGCCATCGACCTGCGCCGCAACCATGCCGACCTGGGCGACACCAATGCCTTTCGGCTGGTCAACGCCGAAGGGGACGGCCTGCCCGGATTGACGGTCGACCGCTATGC
>DAONZY010000032.1:0-25643 GCA_035407085.1 Deltaproteobacteria bacterium
ACTTTATTAAGACTGGCCATTTACATGCTCCTTCGCTACAAGATTAGTGGCCGACAGAATACATGATCTTTAGGTTGACGCCAAGTGGTTTGAATGAAATTATTTTGTTCTTCCCTGGGTGAAATATTTGCTATTGTCACCGGCTGACGGCAGTAAAACAAAAGGGCAAAACCGCCAATGAATGATATGGAAATGGAAAAACTACACCCGGCTTTCAAGTGGTTCAACGCCACCCAATTTCTGGGGGCCATGAATGACAATATATTGAAACTGCTGATTATTTTTTCACTGATCAGCAGCCGGGGCGCAGACCAAGCCGGCATCATCACCGCCGGGGTCGGCGCAGCCTTCGTGCTGCCGTTTCTGATCTGCTCTGCGCCGGCCGGCTGTCTGGCCGACCGCTTCCCCAAATCGCAGGTTATCATCGCAACCAAGGCGCTGGAAGTGGTCATCGCCCTGCTGGCTTTAGCGGTATTCTATACCGGGCTGGATAGCTGCCTGTATCTGGTCATGTTTCTCATGGCCGCCCAAAGTGCCCTATTTGCACCGGCCAAGTACGGGGTCATACCCGAGCTGGCCAGCCCATCCCAACTTTCCCACGCCAATGGGCTGGTGGAGGCCTTCACCTTCCTGGCCATCATCTTCGGCACCGCCCTGGCATCCCTGCTGGCCCAACTGGCCTCAGGCCGTTACTGGCTGGCATCGCTCTTCTGCCTGCTGGTCTCCCTGGTCGGACTCTGGACAGCCTGTCAGATGCCGCCGACCGGTCTGGCAGATCCGTCCCGCAGGATCCGGCTGCTGCCGGGCGAGCTTTTCCGCACTTTCCTGCACATCCGCCATTGCGGACACCTGATGCTGGCCGTCAACGGCCTCGCATTTTTCTGGTTTATCGGTGCCTTTGCCCAACTGAACCTGATTGGCTATGGCATGCAGCGCCTGAGCCTGATCCAGGAGGAGAGCGGCTACCTGTTTCTGGCTGCCGCTCTGGGTATCGGCGCCGGTTCCGTGCTGGCGGCCAGACTGTCCGGCAACGGCATCAAGCTCGGGCTGGTCACGGTTGGTGCGGCCGGTCTGGTACTGGCCCAACTGCTGCTAAAACTGGCACCCGTTAGCCTTGCCGCATGTCTGGCGATTATCCTGCTGTTCGGCGTCAGCGCCGGTTTTTTCAGTCTGCCGCTGCAGACCTTCATCCAGGCCGAGGCCGAACCATCCATGCGCGGCGAGGTGCTGGCCGTCTCCAGTTTTGCCAACTGGATCGGCATACTGCTGGCTTCGGCAGCAACCTTCCTCTTTTCCGGCCCGCTGAAATTGTCCGCTGCGGAAGGCTTTGCCCATATCGGCTGGCTGACGCTGGTTATGGCGATCATCTGCCTCTGGCGTTCTCCTTTCATGCTGCAGCAGATGACCAGCCTGTTTTCAGGGAGCAAACAACCATGAACGAAAAAGTGCGCCGTTTGTATCTGCTGATCTGCATCACCCTGCTGGTACTCGCCCCTGCCGTCTGCCTGGCCGCGTCCTTCCACTGGGTTGACCGGGACGGCTTCCACGCAGTCGACCAGGTCACGAAAGTACCACTGGAGCGGCGTCTGGACCTGCCGATGGTACACAATCGAACCGCCATGCCCTTCACTGCCGACGAAGACAAGGACGGTGCCATGTATGTCTGGTTCGTGCTCAACCGTTCCGGCATCCACACGCCTTACATCACGGCCGCGCGCATCCCGGACAGTTTGATCTTCACCAGGGTTGACCTGCCAAAAACCGGCGATATCGCCTGGTGGAGAGGTTTTGTTGCCATTATGGACATCTCGGGCCAGCGTCTTCTGACCGCCGCAGGCAGCCAGACACGCGCCGCCATGCAACGCAAGCGCGGTAAAGCCGTCTGGTACCGATACAACGGGCCGCTTCCCACCAGCCAGCCGCAGGCAACTCCGGCAAAAGCACCTCAGAAGGCGCTCAGGTCTGCCGACAACTGGCTGGCCCGCCTGGACAAGACCGCCGAGTACCCGCTGCAGGTCAAGGACCATGGTGAAGTTGAGCAACTCAAGGCGATTTGGCAGCAGGCCATCCAGGAACTGGAACAACTCCGCAGCAATTACCCTGAAGATCCGCAGATCATCAGACGCCTGGGTGTGCTCTACCGCCGCGGTTTTACACTGGAGATGCCGGGAGCCTGGGCACGGGCAGAGGCCTACCTGCTGAAGGCAGCCGCACTTGCTCCAAACGCCGCCGACGCATTCATATCGTTGGGTATCCTCTATGGCGACAGCGGCGAAGGTTTTGAGAAGCAGGCCGAGATGCAGTTCCGCAGCGCTTTGAAGCTGGCCAACCGAAAACAGAGACCGCATATCCTGTGGGGATTATCGGTGGCCCTGATGAAGCAGGGCAAAAAGGCAGAGGCCTTGAAAACCGTGGATCGTTTGCTGCGGCTTAATCCCAAGGACAGCAAGGTATTGAAACTTAAAGAGGAAATTGTGCAGCGCTAAGCCGGGCACTGGTCAGCAGCTATCGCTGCAGCTTGCATTTACCGCTGGTTTTGCGTATTTTCTCTACACACACACTTTGGAGGCTTATCAAATGTTAAACGTTGCCATTGTAGGCGCCAGCGGTTACACCGGACTGGAGCTGATCCGCATACTGCACTGCCATCCCGAGGTGGTAGTAACCTGTGTCACATCAGAGCAGAGCGCCGGCAAGCGCATTTCCGACGTTTTTCCCACACTTAAGGGGCGCTGCGACCTGGTACTGGAAAACCTGGAACCGGTCAGAATTGCCGAGAAGGCGGACATCATCTTCACCGCCCTGCCGCACAAGGCTGCCATGGAGGTGGTCCCCACCTTCCTCAAACTGGGCAAACATGTAATCGACCTTTCCGCCGATTATCGGCTTTCCGACCCGGCTGTTTACGGCCAGTGGTATCAAGCGCACATGAACCCAGCCACTCTGAAGAAGGCGGTCTATGGTTCTCCCGAGCTGCGCCGCAGCAAGATCAAGGGCGCCAAACTGGTTGCAAATCCGGGCTGTTACCCCACCAGCATCATCCTGGCCCTGGCACCGCTGCTGAAAAAGGGGATGATCGACCTTAAGAGCATCATTGCCGATTCGGCCTCCGGCGTTACCGGCGCCGGACGTTCCGCCAAGGTGGACTCCCTATACTGTGAGGTCAACGAAGGCTTCAAGGCCTATGCTGTCGGCGGCGTACACAGGCACACCCCGGAGATCGAGCAGGAAATTTCCCTGCTGGCCGGAGAAGCGGTACAACTGACCTTCACCCCGCACCTGGTGCCGATGGATCGCGGCATCCTTTCCACGGTCTATGCCACCCCCCTGAAAACAATCTCGACCGCCAAACTGGTCAAGCTTTATCAGGATTTTTATGATGGCGAGCCATTCGTGCGGGTGCTGCCGGAGGGCAGTCTGCCATCGACCGCCTTTGTGCGCGGCTCCAACTTCTGCGATATCGCGCCACTGACTGACGGCCGCACCGGCAGGATAATCCTCGTTTCGGCCATCGACAACCTGGTCAAGGGCGCCTCTGGCCAAGCGGTACAAAACATGAATATTGTTTGCGGTTTTCCAGAAACCATGGGTCTGGAAGGGCTGGCTCTGTTCCCATGACCACCAACCTGATTACGGCAACAGGCATCAAGCGTCTGGAAGATGAATACAATTATCTGCGTTATGTGGAGCGTCCCAAGGTTGTGCAGGGGGTTTCAGATGCGGCCGCCGAGGGCGACCGTTCGGAAAACGCCGAATATATCTATGGCAAGAAAAGACTGCGGGAGATCGACCGCAAATTGAAGCATTTGGGCAGCCGGCTGAAGGTGCTGAAGATCGCCTCACCGCCGCTCAATCCGAGGGTAGTCAGCTTCGGCTGCTGGGTTTGCTATGAGGATGAGGATTGTAATACCTTTTGTTATCAGCTGGTTGGGCCGGACGAGTTTGATGTGAAGGCCGGAAAGATCAGTATTGATTCACCAGTAGGCCAGGCGCTGCTGAACAAGCAGCTGGATGATGAAGCGATTATCCGCCGCCCGAATGGCGACCTTTCCGTGTACATAACGGATATCAGTCAGACGCGGCCCCAATAAATATCATCTGAAACACAGAGACGCCGAGAACGCTGAGCAAAACCAATAGGCTGGCATCAAAAACCTGTTTACCTGTCTGGGGATTGCTAAAACCGTTTACTTTTACTTCTCCGCGAACTTTGCGCCTCTACGGTAACTATCTTAGATTGTTTGTTTTTATTCCGGATACCAGCGCCTGACCACGAATATATCCCGTTTCCCTTTGCCGGTAGGCCACTGGTCTGCCGGCTTTCTCGTTTTCATGATTGCGGCCAGCCTCTGCTTCAGCGGTGAGATCACCACCCCGCCATGACCTGCCGCGCCGCACTTGAGCACACTTTCAATCACCTGCTCCCTGTCCAGCACGATCAGCACATGCCCCTTCCAGACGATCAGATCCAATGGTTCCGCAAGGCCGGCAATCTCTGCGGCGCTTCTGTCGCTGACGGCAACAGCATCCCCGTAATGCACCAGCCAGGACGTATTGCGCGTGGTCCAGCCACCGGTGGCCTCATAAAGCAGCCCGGAACAGTCCAGGCCGCCCAGCGTAAGCCGCTTGATTCTGCCGGGCTCCAGCGGTTTGCGGTAATAATATGCCAGCAGTTCCGGCACGCCGCTACGCACGTTCCCGCCCCACACATAAGGCTGCCCGGCCGCCGACCTCATGGCCGCCACAATCTTCTGCCGGGACGGCAGGTTGCGCTTGCGCGGCTCGGGCTGCTGATCGCGCAGTTTCAGAAAGCGGCTGTCCACATACAGCGGTGTATCAGCGGATACGGGATAGTCGTCCGTCACCACCCGGTAAACGGTTGTTCCACCTTTTTCCAGTTGGCCGGTCAACTTGAACGCCGTGCCGGACGGGGCGATAAACTCCATCTCCCGCACCTGTCCGCAGCTATCGGTTTTCAGTGCCTTGCCATCCCTGCCGCCGAAAATACTGTAGAACTCCGGAGAGTTAAGTACAGGTGTAGCAGTACGAGCCACCGCAAAACCGGCTGCCTCCGCACTGCCGGCGGCAAGCAGCATGCATATCAGCCACACAATGGCTGATATGTTGAAATATGTTTTATAAGTCATTGATTTCAGTGGGTAGAGCTCCTGGGTTTTATAGATTATGTTGCGCGTAAGCCAGCGATCATCGAAATTGAACATTATTTCATGTGTTCGCCGCGTAGCCTCGTAACACGCTATAATTAATGATGTTTACCCTTGACATTCAAGGCCTTCCTGACCAAGTCCTTCTGTGCGGCAGCCAGTTTCGGCATCGCCAGCAGGTCCCTGAGTTGCTGGGGCAGCATGGTGGGCAGGAAGCTGGTAAACCAAACCAGTGGTGTGCGCGGATTTTTGAGGATGGCAAAGCGGATGTTCGGTCTGCCCTTCCACCTGGCATGTCTGGCCACCATGGAAATCGTATCCGCATTGGCATGAAAGGAGGTGATGAACTGGTAAACTGACCCTTCTTTCAGGTGCGGATTATCAAGGCAGGCCTCTACCACCTGGGGCTGCCCCTCCCTGATCAGCATCTCGACGATGGCTGACGAGCCCTGACGGGCAAGTGTCAGCTTGTTGCCCAGTGGCTGTGTAGGCAGGCGCTGGATGATAGCCCTTTCGGCCGCCAGCTTCAGGTCTGTATTAATTCCGGGAAGTTGGCAGATTTTCGTCAGTTCAAACAGGTGTAACTGGGGCAGGATTGTTTGTGCAATATGCAACGGAACATCGGCATGGCGGACAAAGTCATATTTGACCCGATTATTCTCCAGCAACTTCTTGTTGGCATAGATCGCTTGAAACAACTCTTCCGGTAACCCCCGGCGCTTCAACAGTACCAACAGATGGCCTTCATCCAGAACCGGGTTGCGCAGCGCTGCCAGCAGCAGATCGGTATCCGGCTCCTGCATGATGCCGAAAAGTTCATCCTTGCCTGCTAGCAGTGCACGGGGCAGCTGGTGTGACAGATTTCGGGCATCATCTGCATTTTTTGCAAGGTATTCCATTACACCACCCGTGCCCTGGATTTGTATCAGCCTACAGAATTCCGGGCAGATTTATTCGCCAGATCAGCACATTACAGCATCATAGTTGCCATTCCATCGCTCTGTCTGACGGCAGTATATTTGTTTGCCTGATGATCCTATTGGCAAGAGCTGCAAGGCTCCTGCCATTTTGACCATCAAGGCAAGGCACCGAATTTTTTCAGACTGGCTGCAATATCCTCGGCCAGCTTGCGGTAACCGGCTGCATTGGGATGTACGTAATCTGACTTTAGTTTGCCCTGCCCCAGTACACGCGGCAAAGCCTTCCCCTCCAGCGGGATGTTCAACTCACCAGCGATCTGCGCATAAAACGGCGCCGCGTCCAGGGAGAAACCTAGAGCAGGCACGGCAATGAGCAGCACCGGTATCTTGCGCTGTTGGGCCATGCGGATCATCGACCGCAGATTATCGGCGGTCTTATGCTGGTCAAGGCGTTGCAAAAGGTCATTGCCACCGTGGCACAACAGCAGCAGGGCCGGTCGGTGGGTGTCCAGCACGCGTTCAAGTCGCAGTAAACCCTCGGCTGTCACCTCGCCCGGCACACCGGAACGTATCACCCGTCTTCCCGTCAGTTTCTCCAGTATTTCCGGGTAGCTATACCCTTCAGCCGCGCCGGTGCCATAGGTCAGGCTATCGCCAAAGGCAAGCACCACCCCATCCGGAGGTATCAAAGGCAGCTTGGGTCCGGAACTGCACGATATGACCATCATCAATATCACACCCGCCAACATCCAGCTCTTCATGTCATCACCAAAGCTTTTTAAGTTTAGAGGTTTACAGAAATAAGCCGTAGTTCTCCTTCACCGGTATTACAATAAAAGTGTTCATCCCCGGCCACCACCTTCAGCACGGCACCCGGTCCGACCTCAAACTCCTGACCATTGATACCCGCCAGACCGGTACCCTCCAGAAAATGGAGCAGATGACCATATGCATCCCTGTGCAGCTCAAATTGTCCGCCCGGCGCCACCCTGACATACGAGACCTTTATCCCGCAACTATTATAATAAGTGCGCGCACTTACCCCCTTGGCAACATCCGGACGCAACGGTTCCCACTGCAAACTGTCCAGCCATATCAGCTCACCCATTGGCAGACCTCCCTGCTTTACTTGGACAATTGAGCCTGTTGAAAACCATTACAATAAAAATACCCGCGAGAGCCATGAAAATCAGCTACCAAACAAAGATATTCAGCCTGTAAGCACCTGAGTCATTTAAAGACAAAAGCACCTGCCATCCTTGTTGATTGTACTTGAAATTCTGCTTCTCTCGCGGGCAGTTATGCCGCATTCTGCATCAATTTAACTTGGTAGTTTCGGATGGAAACTTAGTAACGGTAATGCTCAGCCTTGTACGGCCCTTCCACCTTTACTCCGATGTAGTCTGCCTGCTGCCGGGTCAACACGGTCAGTTCAGCGCTCAGCTTCTTGAGCTGCAGGCGGGCGACCTTTTCATCCAGGTGCTTGGGCAATGTATAGACCCCGACCGGATAGCGATCCGGATTGCAGAACAGTTCGATCTGGGCAATGGTCTGGTTTGCAAAGGAAGAGGACATCACATAGCTGGGATGGCCTGTTGCGCAACCAAGATTCACCAGACGTCCCTTGGCCAGCAGGATGATGCGCTTGCCATCGGGGAAGATGATATGGTCGACCTGCGGCTTGATCTCTTCCCACTGGTATTTCTCCAAAGCGGCAACTTCAATCTCATTATCGAAGTGTCCGATATTGCAGACAATTGCCTGATCCTTCATCCTGGCCATGTGGTCATGGGTGATGACATGGTAATTGCCGGTGCAGGTAACAAAGATATCGGCCTTATCGGCAGCGTACTCCATTGTAACAACACGATAACCTTCCATGGCGGCCTGCAGTGCGCAGATCGGATCGACCTCCGTGACCCATACCTGGGCGGAAAGGGCACGCATGGCCTGGGCCGAGCCCTTGCCCACGTCACCATAACCGCAGATAACTGCGATCTTGCCGGCGATCATCACGTCGGTGGCACGCTTGATGCCATCCACCAGCGATTCGCGACAGCCATAGAGGTTATCAAACTTGGACTTGGTGACCGAGTCATTGACATTGATGGCCGGGAACTTCAGGTCGCCGCGCTCGTGCATCTGGTAGAGACGATGCACGCCGGTGGTGGTTTCTTCGGTTACGCCTTTGATCTGTGCCAAACGCACCGAATACCAGGCCGGGTCAGCTGCCAGTTTGGCCTTGATGGCGGCGAACAGGATCGTCTCTTCTTCGGAACCGGGCTTGGCCAGCACGGAAATATCCTTTTCGGCCCTGGCGCCCAGGTGCAGTAACAGGGTAGCATCACCGCCGTCATCCAGGATCATGTTGGAATATCCGCCGTCGGTCCATTCAAAGATGCGGTGGGTATAATCCCAATACTGCTCCAGGCTTTCCCCCTTGACGGCAAACACCGGCACCCCGCTGGCTGCGATGGCTGCCGCGGCATGGTCCTGGGTGGAGAAGATATTGCACGATGCCCAACGCACCTGTGCACCCAGTGCAGTCAGGGTTTCGATCAGTACAGCGGTCTGGATAGTCATGTGCAGCGAACCGGTGATACGCGCTCCCTTGAGCGGCTGGCTGGCGCTGAACTCTTCACGGATAGCCATCAGGCCCGGCATTTCGGTTTCGGCAATCCTGATCTCCTTGCGTCCCCAATCGGCCAGGGCAAGGTCTGCCACAATGTAATCTTTTGACATGGTTCTATCTCCTTTTTGTTGTTATTCCTGGTTGTTATGTAAAGATGTCCGGGCGGGAAGCCGCCCTCAAGACCAATACCTGCTGCTGCTCGACAGTACCGCTCACCTTGCCGCAGCGAATATCCACAAAACCGGCCGCAGACAGCCATGCCTCAAGCTCACCCGTTTCAAACCCGAGCCACTGGTCTGCCAGTCTCTCACGCGCCCACTCGTGTTCATGCCGGGCCAGATCAGCCAGCACAAGTATGCCTCCCGGCATCAGAATACGTCTGACTTCGGCCAGCACCGAAGGCGGCGCTGCCGCATGGTGCAGCACCATGTTCAGGATAGCACACCCGACACTTTTATCAGGCATGGGCAGGTGATTCATGTCACCCAGACGCAAATCAATACCGCTGACCCCGATCTGTCCCAACCTGCGTCGGGTCTCATCCAGCATGGAGGTTGAGTGATCCACGCCGATCACCCGGGTTGACTTGGCAACCAGAGCCGGCAGCAATCCTCCGGTGCCGATACCGACTTCAACCACCACCTTGTCATCCGGCACCAAAGCCAACAGCAATTCTCGATAATCCGGTATCGCCAGCAGCGTCTTGGCAAGATCATCCCATTGGCAGGCATGCTTATCAAAAAAGGCCTGACTGCGCTTGCGCCTGGCCTCCAGCACCTCGGCCGAGGCCGCAAGGTCTGCAGCCCTTTCGGGCAGCTTTTCCAGCCCCTTTTTAATCGCACCACGGATAAGAAAGAAAAAGGGGGCATCACCTTCGGCACGGTAGTAGCTCCAGGTGCCCTGATATTTGACGCTCAGGATCCCGGCTTCCGTCAAGATCTTGAGATGACGAGATATCCGGGACTGACCCATCTTCATGATCCAGGTCAGCTCCTGAACGGTAAACTCACCCGTGAGCAGAATAGCCACCAGCCTTAGCCGGCACGGGTCTGCCAATGCTTTTAATACCGTGAGCATAAACATCACTCTTTTCGAAAAATCTATATCAGCTTTTTTTGATTTAGCATAATGGCTGCAAAATTACAATCATTTATCTCTATTGGCATCATTCAATCGGCAAGTGCACCAGGACATCGTCAACCTTGAAAGGGGTGTTAAACCAACAACTGCATCACGACCTGCCGACTACAGCAAACATTGCATTCTGCTCGCACAAAAACTCACCCGGCAGGCGCACACAATGCATTGATACTTTGTATCAGTATTTCTTGATGTTTGTAACTGTCCATTATTGCTAGGGTTGTCAAGGTAGCGCCGCTCTATCCATTCAGAAGCAGGATGGGCTAAGCAACAGCAAATCCATCGACTGCACATAACTACACTGCCTAACCACACAGGGGGATGCCACCTCAACCACACCCTGCCAGCTGCAGCCCGGTAGCTTGGGCACATCTGTACAGATCTGCATACACCCAAGCACCAAAAGACTCCACCAGCCACCTGCACCACAATACTTTAAGGCCACATATCTTTTATCAGCTTTTCTTGATTTATGCTTTTGTCTATGCAATTCAGCGGGATTCGCTCTTCCTGCTTGCCAAGCAGAAACGTTTAGCGTAGTAAAATGACAAACGACAGCGGATTGGGGGGACAACATTATGCAGAAGTATTTCGAGTTCGAAAGGTTCGGAACAACCTACCGCAAAGAGATTATAGCAGGCGTCACCACCTTTATGACGATGGCCTATATCATTGTGATCAATCCTGCTATTTTAAAGGCTGCCGGGATCCCGGAAGGCCCCTCCATGACAGCCACGATAATATCGGCAGCTTTCGGCACGCTCGTGATGGGGGTCTACGCCAAGCGCCCGTTTGCCATCGCACCATACATGGGCGAGAATGCTTTTATCGCCTACACCGTGGTCAAAGTAATGGGCTACACCTGGCAGGTGGCCCTGGGGGCCATTTTTCTGGCCGGTCTGCTCTTCACTGCGTTGACGGTTATGCGCGTACGCGGCTGGCTGGCAGAATCCATACCGCTAAACCTGAAGTACAGCTTTTCCGTGGGGATCGGTTTGTTTTTGACCTTTATCGGCTTGAACGAGATCGGCATGGTTACACTGGGGGTGCCGGGCGCACCGGTCTGCCTGGGCAAGATGAGCGCCCCGCCGATTCTGCTTTCCGTTGCCGGTTTCACCCTGATGGCCTGGTTGATGGTCAAGCGGGTTTGGGGGGCATTGATGATCGGCATACTTGCTATCTCCTTGATTTCATTCGCAACAGGCATCACCCCCTTGCCCAAAAGTCTTGCCGGCATGCCATCCAGCCTCAGCCCGATCATGGGTCAGCTGGACATCATAGGCGCCCTTTCACCCAAAGCCTTTCCAGTTGTCATGATTATCTTTGTTATGGTGTTTGTCGATACGATCGGCACCCTGATCGGCCTTTCGGCCCGTGCCGGACTGCTTGACCAGCGCGGCAACCTGCCCGAGATCGAACGCCCCATGCTGGCTGACGCTGTCTCCAACATGGCCGCACCGCTGCTCGGCACAACCACGACCGGCGCATATATCGAGTCGGCGGCCGGTATTGAGGAAGGCGGCAAAACCGGTTTCACAGCCCTGGTTGTTGCGGGGCTGTTCCTGCTTTCCCTTTTTATTTCACCACTTTTGACCGCCGTACCACCACACGCCTACGGCCCGGCCCTGGTGCTGATCGGCTGCATGATGATCCGCCCGGTGGCAAAACTGGATTTTGACGACTATACCGAACTGATCCCGTCTTTCCTGACCATCAGCCTGGTCAGTTTTACCTTCAATATCGGCGTCGGCATCACAGCCGGGCTACTGGCCTACCCGCTACTGAAAACCATTACCGGACGCAGCAAGGAAGTACCGCCACCACTCTGGATTCTGGCTGGTTTTTCCCTACTGTTTTATATCTCCTACCCCTACCACTAAAACCGGGCCCGCCCCGGTATCCTCGAAATTTTATTGCAGTGCTGTAAGAAAAAAAGCCCATCTCAATCGTGATGGGCTTTTAACTATCTGATATCAAACGGTATAGAGGCTGTTAACTAAACAGCTCGTCAAAGATTGCCTGAACGGTGGTAATCCGGTCCGCCTTCCAGGCATTAGTGCCACAGAACACAAGACCGGTATCCACATCACCGCGCTGGGCACGATCCAACGCCGTAACTATGCAGAATCTTTCACCTGACTCTTTGTAAGAACACTTTTTGAGGCAGCCCAAGCGGCAACGGATGTTGCGATCAAGATCGTGCTTCCGAATGTTGGCCTGATTGGTGATGATTGCACGACCGGGCAGCCCGGCCGGACTCATGATCAACCCGATATCCTCCTTGCGGCAGTTGATATACATCTGCTTGAAGGCATCTTCGGCATCACACTCCTCAGTACAGACAAAACGGCTTGCCATCTGTACGCCATCAGCACCTTCGGCCAGGGCATGCTCCAGATCCGCCCTATCCCAAATGCCGCCGGCAGCGATAATCGGAACATCAGCATGGTACTCGTCACGGAACAGCGCCTTGACCTGCCTGACGGTTTCATACTGGTTATACTCACCGGTTCCGATATGTTCCAGCTTTTCACCCAGATGGCCGCCTGCCGTGTCCGGGTCTTCGACCACCACGGCGTCGGGGAGCCGGTCATAGGTCTTGTGCCACTTTTTCGCAATCAGTTGCGCCGCACGTAGCGATGAGACAATCGGGATCAGGGCCACATCGGGATGGTCCGAGGTGAGCTCGGGGAGGCTCATGGGCATGCCGGCCCCGCAAACCACCACTTTGGCCCCGGCATTGACTGCCGCACGAACCAGCTGCTCATAATCAGATAATGCAACCATGACATTGACGCCTACGATCCCGTCCGGGGCAATCTCATACGCCCGGCGGACTTCAGCAGCAAAGGCCTCTGCATCGGCACTGAAATAGTTTTTTCCGTCGTAGTACGGACTGTTAAGACAGATGCCAGGTGCAGCCACCAGGCCGACCCCGCCGGACTTGGCCACGGCACCTGCCAGGCGTCCTGCCGAAACACGCACCCCCATGCCACCCTGGATCAGGGGATAACGAACAACATGCTTACCAATTTTGAGCGGCTGCGTCATGGCTGCCTCCGTGTCTGGATTTACAGGACGAAATATACCAGCAGACGCGGATTACAAGTGTAATATTTTTGTAAAACAAGCCGCCTTTATCAATTGACTACCATGATGCAATCGTGAATAATGCCGCATATTTAATGCACAGGAGCATGGATGCGAAAGCGTGCCCACCATATCTGCATAACCATGCTGCTGATCGCCATCTCAGCCAGTAAGACCCTGGCCGCATCCAACCCGCCTGATTTGACAGCAGGGGAGCGCAAGAGCGGTACGATCCTGACCATCTGGCCTCTGCTTGATTACCGCTCCAGTCCGGCAACCGGCTACAGCAATCTGGGTATTCTGGGACCACTCTTCAAGCGCGAGCATAACGGCAGCACATCCAAAACAGCCATCCGGCCGTTATTCTTCAACACCTCCTCCGAAAGGGGCGAAGAGACGGATATTCTCTACCCGATAGCCTCCGCCAGCAGTTCCAGTGATGCCAGCGACATCCAGATCCTCAGACTGTTCCGCAAACAGATCAGCCGGGCCGGCACAAAAGGTGAGAACAGCGACACCATGCTGTTTCCCTTCTATATAAAAGGGCGATCCGAGAAATATGGGGCCTACACATCGGTTTTTCCTTTCTACGGAGACATTTACGAGCGCTTCTGGCGGGACGAATACCATTACACCCTGTTTCCGCTATACGGCCGCACCGTAAAAAAAGGTACAACTTCAACCAACTGGCTCTATCCGATTTTCAACAGCACGACTGGAGAGCATGAGCGCGGCTTTCACGTCTGGCCACTATACGGTCATGCATCAAAAACAGGGGTCTACGAAAAGAGCTTTATGCTTTGGCCCTTCTATATAGCCGAAAAAACAGGGCTAAATACAGACAACCCCACTGACAGCTTGTACCTGCTCCCTTTTTATGCCTCGTCCCGCTCGCCCGAACGTACCGCCACATATGCCCCCTGGCCCTTCTGCGGCACGGTGCGGGACGGCAGCGGACAGGTTCTGGACCGCTATTATCTCTGGCCATTCTGGATGACTTCACGTGGCAAGGACGCCGAGACAGAGCGCTACCTGCCCTTCTATTCCACTGCCCGCGCCAAGGATTCCACCACCCGCTGGATCATGTGGCCCATATACCGCCGCAAACAGATCGAGTCACCCTCTTTTACCCAGGACAAAACCAGTCTGCTGTTTTTTCTGTTCAACCACTCGGAAGAGACCTGGCCCAAGGCGGGCAAAAGCCGGGGCAGCAGCAGCTTTTGGCCGCTATATGCCTGGAATCGCGACGAGAAGGGTGTCAGCACCTTCTCTTTCCCCGCACTGACCGAGGCAGTCATCCGCAACGACGGTGTGGAACGCAACTGGGCGCCACTATGGCGAATCTTCATTTCGAAATGGGATCAGAACGGTAATGGTGTCACCTCTGTGCTCTGGAATCTCTTCTGGAGCGAAAAGCGGGGGCAGGAAAAGGCCTGGGAGCTGTTCCCGCTTGCATCTTATCGCTCAACCCGGACCGGGACAGATCTGTTAATATTTAAGGGTATTTTCGGTTATTCCGATACTGGCGGCAAGACATCGCTGTCCCTGTTCTGGATACCGCTGACAGGATGGAACCCATGATTCGGATACTCGAGT
Source organism: Deltaproteobacteria bacterium (assembly GCA_035407085.1). Classification (GTDB taxonomy): domain Bacteria; phylum Desulfobacterota; class Desulfuromonadia; order Geobacterales; family Pseudopelobacteraceae; genus JBGSQR01. The sequence continues at coordinate 14,544 of DAONZY010000032.1, forward strand.
TCTTAGGCCGCAAACTGCTCTACTTTTTTCATATTGCAGGCGAGGTGCTGCTACTGTTGTGGCACACCATCATCTCCTTCCGCGAGGCGCCGCGCAATCGAAACTCCATATTTGCCCAGGTGGCCATCATCGGCTGCGAGACCCTGCCGGTCGCCTCTGTGATGGCATTCTTCGTCGGCATGGTGCTGGCGCTGCAGACCGGTATGGAACTGGCCAAATATGGTACCCAGGATATTATCGGCAGCATTGTCGGCCTGTCGATGGTTCGAGAGCTGGGCCCTGTCATGACCAGTTTTCTAGTAGCCGGTCGGGCCGGTTCAGCCATGGCGGCCGAGATCGGCGTGATGAAGGTTTACGAGGAGATTGACGCGCTCAAAACATTGGATATAGATCCGGTGCGCTATCTGGTAATGCCGCGCTTGATCGCAGCCTTGATCTGCGTCCCGGCCCTGACCATCTATGCCGATTTTGTTGGTATCAGCGGCGGGGCAATTATCAGCCATATGCATCCCAGGCTTTTTATCTCCTACGCAACTTATATCGACTCTCTGCAGACAGCCCTCAAATTTAGGGAGATATTTGACGGCCTGATAAAATCCTTCACCTTCGGAGGGATCATAGCAGTCATCTGCTGTTATGTGGGGCTGAAAACCAAGGGGGGCGCCCGTGGCATCGGCATCTCCACCACCAGATCGGTTGTGCTTTCCTTTATGCTGATACTCGTTGCGGACTATGTGCTTACCAGATTACTGATGTAACGGAGCCTTGATGCTACTACTGTTGATCGACATGCTGGAACGGCTTGGAATATTTGCGATTACCTTCATCCTGATCATGCGCTTTGACATCTTCAAGCGCCTGCTGACCGGAAAGACCAGTCGCTATGAAAAACTCTATCTTTCAATAATCTTCGGCCTGATCGGTATCATCGGCACCTATATGGGAGTGCCGATCCAGAATGCCATTGCCAATTCGCGTGTTGTTGGTGTTGTCATGGGCGGGATTCTGGGCGGCCCGCTGGTTGGGGCAGCAGCCGGCTTGATTGCGGGAGGGCATCGCTTCCTGATTGATATCGGGGGATTCACGGCCGTTGCCTGCGCCGTTGCCACTATCATCGAAGGGATTGCAGGAGGGTTGATCTACCATCGTCTAAAGCGCAGACAGTTCGATCCGTTCAGCGCCTTCTATACCGGCATCATCGTGGAGATGATCCAGATGGGAATTATCCTGTTGATTGCAAAGCCTTTTCCGGCTGCGCTCAGTTTGGTCAGCGTGATCGGATTGCCCATGATCCTGATCAACTCCTTCGGCCTGGCGCTGTTTGTGGAGCTGGTCGCCTCGGTTTATCGCGAAAAGGAACGTTTTGCCGCTTTTCAGGCCCAGACCGCACTCAATATTGCACTAAAAACCCTGCCCTTCCTGCGTAACGGGTTAAATGAAACATCCGCCGCCGAAACCGCCCGCATCATCCTGCAGACCACCGATCTGGACGGTGTTTCACTGACTGATGAAACCCACCTGCTGTCATACAAGGGTGCGGACGAATCCAAGCATCCGTCCGGGACACCATTGATGCATAGCTCCACCGCCATATCGCTTAGAATCGGAGACATCACCACACCGCAGACCCGCGAGGAAATCGGCTGTTGCCAGGCCGACTGCAAACTCGGTTCTGCCATCGTGGTGCCTTTGAAAAAGCAAGGCAAGCCAATCGGCACATTACAGCTCTACCGGCTAAAGGAAAACGGCATTACCCCCCTGGACATGGAACTGGCCAACGGCCTGGCCCATCTGTTTTCAAATCAGCTGGAGATCTCCGAACTGGATAACCAGCGCAAATTGTTAAAGAACGCCGAGATTAAAGCCCTGCAGGCCCAGATCAATCCGCACTTCCTGTTCAACGCCATCAACACTATCATCAGCTACACACGTACGGACCCACAAATTGCGTCACAACTGCTCGTTAAGCTTGCCGCTTTTTTCCGCAACAACATAAATCCGTCATCCGGTAGCGTGCCCCTGGCAACCGAGCTGGAACATTGCAAGGCCTACATCGCCATCGAATCGGCACGCTTCGAAGAGCGTATCCGGGTCAGTTTTGACATCGCCGAGGAGACCCTGACCTGTCGGTTGCCCCCCCTGATTCTGCAGCCCCTGGTGGAAAACGCCCTGAAACATGGCATACTGACTCGGGAAGAGGGTGGCGAGGTGATTATCCGCTCCCGCCAGGAGAATGACCGGATTGTGATCCAGGTGCAGGACAATGGGGTTGGCATCCCGCAACAGCAGCTGGCCACACTGCTGGACGAAACATACCAGCCATCCACTCAGGACGGCGCCGGAATCGCCCTAAAAAACGTAAACTCCAGGATCAGGGCACTATTTGGCCCCGAGCACACGCTGAACATCAGCAGCACTGCTGGTCAAGGCACGCTGGTTTCCTTTTCGGTGCCCTGCCAGTGCAGTAATGATCAGGACTTTTAGGGGCCGCTATTTCGAGGCAGACATATGATCATAAAAACATTCATCGTTGACGACGAAGCACCGGCAAGACGCGAATTGCGCTTCTTGCTACAGCAGTTTCCTGAAATCGAGATTGTCGGTGAGGCAGCCAACAGCACCAGCGCCTTCAAGGGTATCAGGGACTTGAAACCGCAGCTTGTTTTTCTTGATGTACAGATTCCAGGCATGACTGGACTGGAACTGGCCCAGTTTCTCTGCGAACTGCCGGAAAAACCGATCATAGTCTTTGCCACCGCCTTCGACGGTTATGCGTTGCAGGCCTTTGAGGTGGATGCGCTCGACTATCTCAGCAAGCCATTCACCCGCGAGCGCCTCTCCAAGACTGTCGCCAAAGTCGCCAAGGCTTTAGTCATCCAGCCAGGCACCGCAATCGCCAGACCGGAGAGTTTTGAATCATGCCGCAAGGTTACACTATTGAAAGGCGAGACCATCATCCCCACGGCACCGGAGCGGATCATCTACGCCCATTGCGAGGATGGCGATACAATCGTTCATACCCTGGACGGTCGCTACCGGTCACGCTGTACACTTAACGAACTGGAACATAAACTCGCCTCTGTCGGATTTGCCCGGCCCCACCGCAGTTTCCTGGTTAACATTAACCATGTCAGCGAGGTCGTACCCTGGTTCAACGGCAGCTATAAACTGTTCATGGATGATGGCGACAAAACAGAGATCCCGGTCAGCCGTTATAATGTCAAGGGGTTGCGACGTTTTTTCGATCTTTGACTTCAGCACAAAAAGCGGGAATGGCAGTTTCACCATTCCCGCGTCCGGTTCCTTCTATTGCAACTGACTGTTATGAAGCAGCTTCCTCGACCGGTTCTTCTTCCAGATTCTCAACCCGCCTGCATTTGATCATAAACAGCGCAAACACAGCCAATGCCACGGCTATGCCGACCGGATAGGATATGGAGGTCGACAATTTAAGCCCTTCCGGCGCCTGCAGTATGTAAGTGACCGAAACAGCGGTCATGAAGGTGGCCGGCAGCGAGGCAATCCAGTGCAGCTTGCCCTTTTCATACATGTAGACAGCAGCTGACCAGAGTACAAACATTGCCAGAGTCTGGTTTGTCCAGGCAAAGTAACGCCAGATGATAGCAAAGTTTACTTGGCAGACAATCGCGCCAAGGATAAAACATGGCACGGCAATCAAAAGGCGGCTTGGGATGGTGGTCTGGCTCTTATTGAGAAAATCAGCTATCGTCAGGCGCGCACTGCGGAAGGCGGTGTCACCGGAGGTGATCGGACAGGCAATTACCCCGACCATGGCCAGGACGCCGCCGAAACCACCCAGCAGGGTGGTACAGACCGTATAAACAACCGCACCCGGTCCGCCTTTGGCCAGTGCACCGGCCAGCCCGCCCGTACCATGAAAAAACGTCATGGCCGCCGCCGCCCAGATCAAGGCAACCACACCTTCTGCCACCATAGCTCCGTAAAACACCTTACGGCCCTGTTTTTCATTGGTTATGCAGCGGGCCATCATTGGTGACTGGGTGGAATGGAATCCACTGATGGCACCGCAGGCAATGGTGATAAACATCAGCGGCCAAATCGGCAGGCTTTTGGGATGCAGGTTGGCCAAAGTCAACTCCGGCATCTGGTAACCGCCAATAATCAAAGCACCGGCAATACCCACCGCCATGAACAGCAGTGCTGCACCAAAAAGCGGATAGATTCTGCCGATCAACTGATCAATCGGCAGCATGGTGGCTGCGAAATAGTAGAGAAAGATCAACACTACCCAAACCGACACGCTCAGCGGGCTGATGGTTGCCAATAGCTTGGCCGGTCCAAGCACAAACACAATCCCGACCAGCAGCAGTAACACAACCGAAAAGGCGCGCATGACCTGCTTCATCACCGGCCCGAGATAGATACCGACCACTTCCGAGATACTGGCCCCTTTGTGCCGGACAGAAAGCATGCCAGAAAAATAGTCATGCACCGCTCCGGCAAACAGGGTGCCCAGAACAATCCAAAGGAAGGCCACCGGACCCCACAGTGCTCCGGCAATGGCGCCAAATATCGGCCCCAGCCCCGCAATGTTCAGAAACTGGATCAGAAAGATCCGGGCCGGATGCATGGGGACATAATCCACGCCGTCCTCCATGGTCACCGCCGGAGTCGGTCGGTCAGCATCCGCCCCGAAGACCTTCTCCACAAAGCTGCCGTAAAGCATGTAACCCAGCACCAAGATCGCAAGAGAAATAAAAAAAGTAACCATGTCTCCCTCCCCGTGATTTTATTCTGGTTATGACTTAAGCACAGGCCGGGTTGATAGTGTTGATATTTATATGAATGGCATGAATATATTGATGAATGGTACTAATTGCACAACGAATGGGAGGCGGCCACCTGTAATCAACGTGATAGACAGGATCAAGATGGCAAACTGGCAGGCATTACAGCATATCATACGCCGTGCAGGGCTTTGAGTCACGTCCTGGGCCGACCGGATGTCATGAGACAACCGGCCGGCATTTTCGACCATTCAGTCCCGGGGGACTGCCAGCATACGCTCCAACGCACGCAGGGCCGGAATGCGGACATGTTCCGGCACATTCACCACCGGCGACATCCTCTGGAGGGCCTTTAGCACATCCTCCAGCGACGTAATTTTCATGTTGCGGCAGACTGCATCGGGGGATATCAGCATAAATTCCTTATCCGGATTTTCCTGTTTCAAGCGGTATAGAATGCCGCACTCCGTTCCGATTATAAAGCGGGTCGCCTGACTTTGGCGGCAGAAATCATACATGCCGCTGGTCGAGCATACCTGGTCGGCAAGCGCCACAACATCCGGATTACACTCCGGATGGCACACGAACAAGGCGTCCGGATACTGCTGTTTTTTCTGTTTGACCATATCTACCGACATGCGCTGATGTGTCGGGCAGAATCCGTCCCAGAAGATCAGCTCCTTTTCTGGGACCTTACTGGCCACATAACGCCCCAGATTGCGATCCGGCGCAAAGATTACCTTGCTGTCCGGAAGTGAACGAACCACACTGACGGCATTGGCCGAGGTACAGCAGATGTCGGAATGGGCTTTGATCTCTGCCGAGGAATTAACGTAGGTGACCACCGGAATGCCTGGGTACTGGGCCTTGAGCGCTTCCAGTCCCTCGACTGTTACCATGTCGGCCATGGGACATCCGGCATCCAGGCGGGGCAGCAACACCTTCTTTTCGGGCGACAGAATCGCAGCGGATTCCGCCATGAAATGCACGCCACAGAACACGATCACTGCCGCATCCGTCTTGGCTGCCTCCAAAGACAAGCCCAGGGAGTCGCCCGTAATATCAGCCAGGTCCTGAACTTCATCACACGTATAGTTATGTGCCAGCAGTATGGCGTTGCGTTCCTTTAGCAACCCCTTGATCTGCTTGCGGTTATCTGAGTCAGTCATTTGTGCAACCCTCCAATGGTCTTGCCGCTTGACAAGCAAACAGCAAAGAGTATATAAAAGTTTTTCTTCGGGATGTAGCGCAGCCTGGTAGCGCACCTGCTTCGGGAGCAGGGAGTCGCTGGTTCAAATCCAGTCATCCCGACCAGTTATTTTTAAAGGGCTTGCAGTGTTGCTGCAAGCCCTTAAGTTTTTCGGCAAGAAAGCAGTAAATTACACAAAACCTTTCTGCGGTGCAACTGTAATCACAATTTTTACACCCTTCACGATACATATCTGTCCATGCACCAACCGCTTGCTCCCGTCCGTCCAACCCTGTCCAGGCCCTGAATCTGCTTGAACCTGCATGGTTTTTACCGTACACTCTGCACTCGTGTTTTTATGTTATCGAACCGCCAGAAAGGACTTGCCATGAAAAAGCCTCTGTTACTAATGATCCTTGACGGATGGGGCATAAATCGCAATCCAGCCAATAACGCCGTTGCCATGGCAGACACCCCTAACCTTGACCACCTGCTCGCTACCTGGCCACATACCGAGCTCCGCACCTCTGGCCTGGCTGTCGGCCTGCCGGATGGCCAGATGGGTAATTCGGAGGTCGGGCATCTGAACATCGGCGCTGGCAGGATCGTATATCAGGATCTGACGCGCATCAGCAAATCCATCGCGGATGGCGATTTCTTTAATAACGAGGTCTTACTGGGATGCATCACCAGGGCCAAAGCAGGCAGCGGACGATTGCATCTGGCCGGGCTATTGTCTGACGGTGGTGTACACTCAACTGCCGAACATCTGTATGCCTTGTTGAAGTTGGCAAAAATGAACGGACTCACGGATGTATTCATTCACTGCATGATGGATGGTCGCGATACAGCCCCAAGAAGCGGGGCTGGATACATCGCCGAACTGGAAGAACAGATCAGAACCATCGGGTGTGGCCAGATAGCCACAGTTATTGGACGTTATTACGCCATGGACAGGGACAACCGATGGGACAGGGTTGAAAAGGCCTATAACGCCATCATCTGCGGGGCAGGCGAACAGCACAGTTCCGCAGCCGAAGCGATTAGCGCCAGTTATGCCCGCGAGATAAACGATGAGTTCGTGTTGCCGTCTGTGATAGTTAACAACGGTTTGCCGCTGGGAACGGTTCAGGATGGTGATGGCTTCATCTTTTTCAACTTCCGCTCTGACCGGGCCCGGGAAATCACACGTGCCATCGCTCTGGAACAGTTCGATGGCTTCAATCGCTGTTGCCATCCCAAACTGGCTGACTATGTCTGTATGACCGAATATGATGCCACCTTCGGACTGCCAATTGCTTTTGAACAACAGCAACTCCGTAACATTCTGGGGGAGGTACTTGCTGATGCCGGTTTGACCCAGTTGCGTATAGCCGAGACCGAAAAATACGCACATGTAACCTTCTTCTTCAACGGCGGGAATGAAACCCCCTTCACCGGTGAACAGCGCTGCCTGATCCCGTCGCCAAAGGAAGTAGCCACCTACGATCAAAAACCAGAGATGAGTGCTTTCGAGGTTACAGACGAACTACTCAGCAGGCTTGATCAAGGCAGCTATGACGTGGTTGTTCTGAATCTTGCCAACTGCGATATGGTAGGGCATTCTGGCATACTCGATGCTGCCGTCAGGGCTGTCAGGGCTGTTGATGTCTGTGTAGGCAGGATCATACCAAAGATTCTGGAAATGGGTGGGGCGGCCCTGATTACTGCCGACCATGGTAACGCCGAGCAGATGGCTGATGCACTCGGTGCACCACACACAGCCCACACATGTAACAACGTATGGCTGGTGCTAGCTGATGCAAACCGAAAAGATACAGTTCTGCGGCAAGGCGGCTGCCTGGCCGATATTGCACCCACCATGCTGGATTTGCTGGGCATTCCCAAACCCGCAGATATGACAGGAGCAAGCCTGCTGAGTTAGCCAGCGGGCAGGTCAGCGCACATCAACAGGCGGTGTGGCCATTAGACAGGCAAACCAAATCAGATCTTCCCGGCGTTCAACCAGATTTTTGCGCCTGCTCAAGCGAGTCACTCCGGCTGTTCTGCCGGTGACATATCGCCGCAACAAGGTTGCCCTTCATGCTGACGGCGAGAGTTTCTTCTCTGCGCTGATCTCTGCCATTCAAGCTGCCAGGCACATTATCCTGCTTGAGTATTACATTGTGCGGGATGACAGTACCGGACAAAAGCTGCTGAACGAACTGTCCCGGGCAATTGATCGTGGTGTCCGCGTAATGCTTATGTATGATTACATTGGCTGTCTGGAAACACCCTCGTCCTATTTCAATGCACTCATTCGCTGCGGAGTGGAATTAACGCCTTTCAATCCCCCCTCCTTCCGGAAAGGTATCCGTTGGTTTGACCGGCGAGATCACCGCAAAATGGTTATCATTGACTATCAGCAGGCCTTTCTGGGCGGCTTCAACATCGGTGACGAGTATTCCGGCATTGCCGAACACTCAAAACGCTTCCGGGACATCGGCTTCAGCATCAGCGGCACGGCTGTCAACGAGCTCGTCCGCATTTTTACCGCAGCATGGTCTACGGAAAGGCAAATTGAGCCTGCCATTGAGCTGCCTGTTCCTTGCGAAATGCACACCGCCACGGGTAGGGCCAATATTGTCATTGTCAGTGGCAGCCCTCACCATCGAAAATCATACATACGCAGTGCCTTTCTGTTCAATATCGCCTCGGCTTCTGAAGACATTATCATCGCCACGCCATATTTTGTGCCAGGCCCCAGAATCATGCGCGCACTGTTGCGAGCTGCACAACGTGGAGTCCGGGTGCGCCTGCTGCTGCCAGCACGCAGCGACGTGCCTGTAGTCATGCTGCTAGGTCGAAGTTCCTATGGCATCTTATTGGCAGGCGGGGTGGAAATATACGAGATGGATCAGGAAATCCTGCATGCCAAGGTTATGCTGGTTGACGGAGAACGTACCGTTATCGGTTCTGCCAATCTGGACCAGCGCAGCTTCCACCGTAATTATGAAATCAATGTCGTGATTGACAGCAGGGATTTTGCCAATAAGATCCATATGGTGCTGGAAAACGATTTCATCAGGGCTAGGCCGATTACAATCGAAGGCCATGAACGCCGGGGGATACTGACGCGCTTGCTCGAAAAATTTGTTGGGCTGTTCGGCTGGTTTCTGTAAACGGACAGTTTGGCACCGGGCGCTATGGAATATCACATTTCTGCGGGATAGTGCTGCATGCTCACCGTAGGGTGGTATAGTATATGTATTTCTGGGTCAAGTACTGGAGATCCGGCCATGCCTGACACAAATATCAACACCAGTGCGCTGTCCACCCCATTGATCGATACCCACTGCCACCTGGACTGCGAACCGCTTTATACCCAGCTTGACCAAATGCTGTGCTGCGCACGCAAGTCCGGTATAGGCGGCTTTGTTGTCCCTGGTGTTCACCCTGACAACTGGCCGCGCATATTGCAACTGGCTGCTCAGCAGCCTGATCTGCATGCCGCCCTTGGCATCCACCCCATGCATGTCCTCAAAGCTGATTCGCAATGTCTGTCAAGACTGGAAGAACTGGCAAAACACTGTGTAGCAATCGGCGAGATTGGTATCGACCCGGATTTTGATCCGCCACTGGATGTGCAGGTAACGGTTTTCAGAAGCCAGCTTCAGATTGCCGCACGGCTCGGCCTACCCGTTATTATCCACTGCCGCAGCAAATTTCAGATGACACTACAGATCATGAAGGAAGAGGCTATACAACATGTAGGCGGCATCATGCATGCCTTTTCCGGTTCACGCGAGATGGCACTAGAATTTATACGCCTGGGCTTCTGCATATCATTTTCTGGCAGCCTGACCTGGCCCGGCAGCAAACGTCTGCGCAAGCTGGCCTGTCAATTGCCACTGGATGCTGTTGTGCTTGAAACAGATGCCCCAAATATGGCCCCCCAGACATACAAGGGACAAATAAATCAACCGACTTGGCTAATGGATGTATTTCTGGAATTGTGCGCACTGCGTTCAGAATCACCTGGGCAGATCGCCAATGCCACCCTTGCGAACACGTTGCGGGTCTTACCAAAGCTGTGTGGATCAGTCCCTATGCAGCCTGCAGCAAGACATAAATCGCTTGATACAGCAGCTGTAACAGGAGGTAATTATGAAAAAGGTCGCCATTTCGGTTATCTCGGCTCTCATCATGCTTGAAGGATGTGCCATGCTGGGCGCATGGAAGAGCATTCCTCCTCCCGGCGGCTGCGACCAGTGCCACACCATGGCTATCGACACAAACTGGAAGGTTGCCTACCAGCCAGCAGCACTATCTGACGAAAGGGGTCGCCCATATTTTCAGACTCCAGAGTATAACCGGCCCGAAGGTAGCAGAATCGCATCAGAGCAGCATGCCACAAAAACAGCAGAATTACCGTGTTTTGAATGTCATAAGGCGCCGACCCCGGCCCACCTGACGCGCAAGGGCCGTTTCCATCACTGAGCCATTGAAGGATCAGCCTATCATCCTGTTTTTGATTGTTCTATGGTGCAAAAAAACGTTCCATAAAAACTGCTTGACATTAGTATTTCATCAAGTATATTTGGACATCGTTTTAGAAACCATGCGCTTTTGCGCCCAAATGGTAAATTTCATCAAAAGAGGGGACACAAATGAAAAAGCTGATCACACTGACTATGGTACTTGCACTTGCCGCTGCTTTCACAACCGGCTGCAAACAGGAAACCAAACCTGCCGCACCTAAGGCTGACGCCGCTAAACCGGTTCAGAAGCCGATGTCTGCTGCAAAGAAAGCTGATGCCAAGCCTGCTGATGCTAAGCCTGCTGATGCTAAGCCTGCTGATGCTAAGCCTGCTGACAAGAAGTAATCCGTATTCCCACAAGGAATATAAAAAGCCTGCGGATTTCCTCCGCAGGCTTTTTTATTTCAAAACCAATCAACAGCTAACCGCCCCATCAAACTAGATTGCTGCCTGAAGCCGTTTCTCCAATGCGTTCAGCTGGTTCAGCAATTCACCTGGCAAACGCCCGCCAAAGCTGGCATAATGCTGACGGAGCAGAAACACCTCATTCAACCACTCCGCTCTGTTGACCTTCAACAACTCACCCATGTCATCATCGCCAACACACAACCCGTCCCTGTCA
>DAONZY010000032.1:25743-28398 GCA_035407085.1 Deltaproteobacteria bacterium
GACCTTCAACAACTCACCCATGTCATCATCGCCAACACACAACCCGTCCCTGTCAATACCGTCTCTGGCCGGCATATAACCGATCGGGGTCTCAATCGCATCTGCAGTCCCGGCAACTCGTTCAAAAATCCACTTTAGTACACGGCTATTCTCGGCATACCCTGGCCACAACCACTTTCCGTCAGCTTTTTTACGAAACCAATTAACGTAAAAGACCTTTGGCAACAGCTCGTTTTTTCCCCTTTGACCAATCCGGAGCCAATGCTGAAAATAGTCGCCCATGTTGTAACCGCAAAAGGGCAGCATCGCAAAAGGGTCGCGACGTACCTGTCCGATTTTGTCCGATATTACCGCCGCAGTTATCTCAGATCCAACCGTAGATCCCAGAAACACACCGTGTTCCCAGCTAAAGCTCTGGTGAATCAGAGGGATAGTTCCGGGACGTCGCCCGCCAAATAATATGGCTGATATGGGCACCCCTTCAGGATTGTCCCACTCGGCAGACACTGAAGGGCATTGCCCGATCGGTGTTGTGAAACGTGCATTGGGATGCGCCGCCGGTTCTTGAGCCCCCGGGAACCAGTCACACCCCATCCAGTCCACCAAGTGCTCAGGCATCTCACCACCAATCCCTTCCCACCACACATCACCATCATCTGTCATGGCAACATTGGTAAACAGGGTATTTTTTTCAATGGTTCGCATGGCGCTCGGGTTGGTTTCCTGAGATGTTCCCGGCGCAACACCGAAAAAGCCTGCCTCGGGATTAATCGCATACAAACGGCCATCCGCATGGAACTTCATCCAGCAGATATCATCGCCAACCGTCTCGACTTTCCAGCCAGGTATGGAGGGAATCAACATGGCAAGATTCGTTTTGCCACACGCACTGGGAAAAGCGGCAGCAAAGAATTTTCTTTCGCCTGCCGGATTCGTAATCGCCAGAACCAACATATGCTCTGCCAGCCAACCCTCGTCACGTCCAATCACAGAAGCGATTCTCAAGGCAAAGCACTTTTTGCCGAGCAGCGCGTTACCGCCGTAACCGGAACCGTAAGACCAGATCAGCCGCTCCTCCGGGAAATGGCTGATGAACTTTTTCTCCATTGGTGCACAAGGCCAACTCACATCGGTCTGCCCCACTTCCAAAGGCGCGCCAACCGAATGCAGACAACGCACATAACCAACACCGTCTGACAGCACCTTCAGCACCTCAGCGCCCATACGCGTCATAATCCGCATATTTACAACGACATAAGGACTGTCAGTAATTTCTATGCCTATCTTCGATATCGGTGAACCAACCGGGCCCATGGAAAAAGGGATCACATACATTGTGCGACCCTTCATGCAGCCGCTGAAAAGCCCTGACATACGGCTTTTAAGTTCATCTGGATCAATCCAGTTATTGGTTGGCCCCGCGTCTGTCTGTTCCCTTGAAGCTATGTAAGTTCGGTCCTCAACCCGAGCTACATCAGACGGATGACTGCGAAAAAGATAGCACCCCGGGCGCTTTTCCTGATTTAGCGGTATGGCAACGCCGGCTGCGACCATTACCTCCATAAGAAGATCGTACTCATCCTGGGTACCATCACACCAATGAATCCGATCCGGCTTGCACAATCCAGCCATCTCATTGACCCACGCCCTGACTTGCTGATTCACACACAAACTTCTCGCATCACATTTAGTCACTTTGACACCCCCACTGATATTTGCCTCACTTCATAATGCCTGCCTGCCAAAAAGCCATAGCCTCTGCTTGCTGCGAGACCCGGGACATTACTACGTATGTCGAGAAAATGTGCCACAAATTTCATTTTCCGCAAGCAGCATTATCATTAAACAAGACAATACTAACAGGTACATTCAGCTCAGCAATCAACAACTGCCTTCCAAACCCTTTCCCGGGCACAAAAAAAGCCGATCTGCTCATGTGGCAGACCGGCTCTTATAAAACATATGCTCAGACGCTTACTTGATGATTACAAAATCACCCCTTCTGTTTTTAGACCATGCTGCCTCGTCATGACCGTCAACAGCAGGCTTTTCTTTACCATAGCTGATGATGGAAATACGGTCAGCAGCAACTCCGAGGGTCTGCAGATATTTCTGGGCGGCTTTCGCACGGCGCTCACCAAGTGCCAGGTTGTATTCGGCAGAACCACGCTCGTCACAATTGCCTTCAATCCTGATTTTGGCGGTCTGATCAGTTTTCAACAGCAGCTCTGCATTCTTGTAAAGCACATCACGGGCATCCTTACGCAGATCAGATTTGTCAAAATCGAAATAGACGGTTTCCAGGACCATTGCCGCAGAGGCCTTGGCAGCGGAATCTTCTTTCGGCTCAACCTTGACAGGCTCGGTTTTTACCGGCTCAGCCTTGACAGGCTCGGCCTTTACAGTCGATGCCACCGGTTCTTCCTTCTTGACAGTTTCGTTGCTTGCACAACCACCGGCTACCAGAGCCGCCATGCTGAGCGAAGCCAGCAGAGCAATTGTTCCTCGTTTCATTGCTTTCTCCTTTGTTTGTTTATATGGTCTACTGCACGGACATTAACAAAGATGGACAAATTATACATACACGCATCGATTATGCAATCGCTAATCTTGTTTTTTTAAAAAACATCTTTACCTGAGTCGAATAAAAAAATG
>DAONZY010000033.1:0-28187 GCA_035407085.1 Deltaproteobacteria bacterium
AAGTGGGACTACCTGTGGGCAGGATGTTGTCTGGCTGGGGCAGTGTTTTTTATCTTCAGATAATTAATATAAAGGAGTGTGCGATGCCCAAAAGAACAGATATTGAAAAGATCCTGATTATCGGTTCCGGGCCGATTATCATCGGTCAGGCCTGCGAGTTCGACTATTCCGGCACCCAGGCCTGCAAGGCGTTGAGGGCGTTGGGCTACAAGATCGTGCTGGTAAACTCCAACCCGGCCACCATTATGACCGATCCGGCCATGGCGGATGCCACTTATATTGAACCGCTGAATGTGCCCTCCCTGACCGAGATCATTGCCAAGGAACGTCCTGACGCGCTGCTGCCGAACCTGGGTGGACAGACCGGCCTCAACCTGTCCAGTGCGCTGGCCGAGGCGGGTGTACTGGAAAAGTACGGCGTCAAGGTGATCGGTGTCAATCTGGATGCCATCAAACGTGGTGAGGACCGTGAGACCTTCAAGCAGACCATGGCCCAGCTGTCGATTGAGACCGCCCGCAGCGATGTGGCCCATACGCTGGAAGAAGCCAAAGCCGTGCTGGATGCGATCGGGTTTCCGGTGGTGATTCGTCCCGCCTACACCATGGGCGGTACCGGCGGCGGTTTTGCCTATAACATGGAAGAGTTTGAGACCATTGTCAGCCGTGGACTTTCAGCCAGCCCGGTCAGTCAGGTGCTGGTGGAGGAGTCGGTGCTGGGATGGGAAGAGCTGGAGCTTGAGGTGGTGCGTGACGCCAGGAACCAGAAGATCACGGTTTGCTACATCGAAAACGTCGATGCCATGGGCGTGCATACCGGTGATTCGTTCTGTACGGCGCCGATGTTGACCATCTCCCAAGAGCTGCAGGAACGCCTGCAGGATTACGCCTACCGCATCGTTGACGCCATTGAGGTGATCGGCGGCACCAATGTGCAGTTTGCCCATGACCCCAAAACCGGTCGCGTGGTGGTGATCGAGATCAACCCGCGCACATCCCGCTCGTCCGCGCTGGCGTCCAAGGCCACCGGTTTTCCCATTGCACTGGTTTCATCCATGCTGGCCGCCGGCCTGACCCTGGACGAGATACCTTACTGGCGTGACGGCTCGCTGGAAAAATACACCCCGTCAGGCGATTACGTGGTGGTTAAGTTCGCCCGCTGGGCCTTCGAGAAGTTCAAGGGGGTGGAGGATAAGCTGGGTACCCAGATGCGTGCGGTGGGCGAGGTGATGAGCATCGGCAAGCACTACAAGGAGGCCATGCAGAAGGCGATCCGTTCCCTTGAAAACGGACGCTACGGTCTCGGTTTTGCCAGAGACTTCAATAGCAGGACCCTGGAAGAGTTGATGGAGATGCTGGCCGAACCGTCCAGCGAACGCCACTTCATCCTCTACGAGGCGCTGCGCAAAGGGGCTGATATCGATGCGCTGCACAAGCGCACCCATATCAAGGCCTGGTTCCTTCAACAGATGAAGGAACTGGTGGAGCTGGAGGAGACGATCCTGCAGCACAAGGGGGGGCAGCTGCCCGACGAGCTGCTGCGCCAGGCCAAAAAAGACGGATTTGCCGACCGTTACCTGGCCCAGATCCTCTGTATTCCGGAATGGCACATCCGCGAGCAGCGCATTGCCCTGGGCATGGCCGAGGCCTGGGAGCCTGTGCCGGTCAGCGGCGTGGAAAATGCGGCCTACTATTACTCCACATACAATGCCGCCGACAGCGTCAGCTCTTCCGACCGTAAAAAGATCATGGTGCTGGGTGGCGGCCCCAACCGCATCGGCCAGGGGATCGAGTTCGACTACTGCTGCGTGCACACGGCCTTTGCCCTCAAGGAGGCCGGCTATGAGACCATCATGGTCAACTGCAACCCCGAAACGGTTTCTACCGACTATGACACCTCCGACAAACTCTATTTCGAACCGCTGACGGTTGAAGATGTGCTCTCCATCTATCAGAAGGAACAGCCGGAAGGGGTGCTGGTGCAGTTCGGCGGACAGACGCCGCTCAACATCGCCCGCCAGCTGCAGGATGCCGGGGTCCGCATCATCGGTACCTCGCCGGACACCATTGATCTGGCAGAGGACCGTGAGCTGTTCAACGCCATGATGCAGAAGCTCGACATACCCCAGCCGGAGTCCGGCATGGCCAGCAATATGGAACAGGCGCTGGAAATCGCCGATCGTATCGGTTATCCGCTGATTGTAAGACCTTCCTTTGTGCTGGGTGGCCGTGCCATGGAGGTGGTGCATGACGCGGGCATGCTGCGCGAATACCTCTCCAAGGCGGTGGATGTTACGCCGGAGCGCCCCATACTGATTGACCGCTTTCTGCAGAACGCCATCGAGGCCGAGGCCGATGCCATCAGCGATGGCAGCGATGCCTTTGTGCCGGCTGTGATGGAGCATATTGAAATGGCTGGGGTGCATTCCGGTGATTCGGCCTGCGTGATCCCGCCGGTCAATATCCCGGCCAGGCACATCGCCACCATCGAGGAGTATACCCGCCGCATTGCCGTGGAGATGGGGGTGGTCGGCCTGATGAATATCCAGTACGCCATTGCGGAAGACAAGGTCTATGTTATTGAGGCCAATCCGCGGGCCAGCCGCACCGTGCCGTTGGTTTCCAAGGTCTGCAATATCCCCATGCCGCGTGTGGCAGTACAGGTGATGTTGGGCCGGAAACTGGGAGAGCTGGGGCTGGTCCGGAAGACATTCTCCCATTTCGGGGTTAAGGAGGCGGTCTTCCCCTTCAATATGTTCCCGGAGGTCGATCCGGTGCTGGGACCGGAGATGCGCTCCACCGGAGAGGTGCTGGGACTGGCCGCTTCTTACGGGATGGCCTTCTACAAGGCTCAGGAAGGGGCAGGCGGCGCACTGCCGCTGGACGGTACGGTGCTGATCACCGTGGCCGAGCATGACCGGCCCAAGGCGCTGGAGGCAGCCCGCAGTTTCGCTGGACTGGGCTTCAACATCATGGCGACCCGGGGCACCGCGGAATACCTGAGTAATCAAGGTGTCGCTGCCGTAGTGGTGCTCAAGATGCATGAAGGGCGTCCCAACGTGGCTGATGCCATCAAAAACGGTATGGTCAGCCTGGTGATCAACACCCCGTCTGGCAAAACCAGTATTCATGATGACTCCTACATCCGTAAGGCCGCCATCAAACACAAGATTCCCTATATCACCACCATCTCTGCCGCCATGGCTGCTGTCGAAGGGATTGCCGCTAGGAAGCAGGGTAAGGAACAGGTCAAAAGCCTGCAGGAATATCACGCTGCAATCAACTAAGGAGTTTCAGTAAATGCCCAAAAGAACAGATATACACAAGATTCTGATCATCGGCGCCGGTCCGATCGTGATCGGTCAGGCCTGCGAATTCGACTATTCCGGCACCCAGGCCTGCAAGGCCCTCAAGGAAGAGGGGTATGAGGTGGTGCTGCTGAACAGCAATCCGGCCACCATCATGACTGACCCGGACTTTGCTGACCGCACCTATATCGAGCCTGTCACTCCGGAAATCTTGGCCAGGATCATCGAAAAGGAACGTCCCGATGCCGTGCTGCCGACCCTGGGCGGTCAGACGGCCCTCAATACGGCTGTGGCTGTTGCTGAGATGGGGGTGCTGGACAAGTTCGGCGTTGAGCTGATCGGCGCCAAACTGCCGGCCATTAAAAAGGCGGAAGACCGCACCCTGTTCAAGCAGGCCATGGAAAAGATCGGGCTTTCCGTGCCACGGTCAGGGCTGGCCCATAATCGGCAGGAGGCCGTGGATGTTGTTAAAAGCGTAGGCTTCCCGGCGATCATCCGGCCCTCCTTCACCCTGGGGGGTACCGGAGGCGGCATCGCCTACAATATGGAGGAGTACGAGCGCATGGCCCTGGCCGGCATCGATGCCTCCCCGACCGATGAAATCCTGGTGGAGGAATCGGTGATCGGCTGGAAGGAGTACGAGCTGGAGGTGATGCGCGATACTGCCGACAACGTGGTGATCATCTGCTCCATCGAAAACTTCGACCCGATGGGTGTGCATACCGGCGATTCCATCACCGTGGCCCCGGCCCAGACCCTGACCGATAAGGAGTACCAGATCCTCAGGGATGCCTCCCTGAAGATCATCCGTGAGATCGGTGTTGATACCGGTGGCTCCAACATCCAGTTCGGCATCAATCCCCAAAATGGCCGCCTGGTGGTGATCGAGATGAACCCGCGTGTCTCGCGCTCTTCGGCCCTGGCATCCAAGGCCACCGGCTTCCCGATTGCCAAGATCGCCGCCAAGCTGGCGGTGGGCTATACGCTGGACGAGGTGACCAACGATATCACCCGCGAGACCCCGGCCTGTTTCGAACCGGCCATTGACTATGTGGTCACCAAGATACCCCGCTTCACCTTTGAAAAGTTCCCTTCTGCCGATGCCACCCTGACTACCCAGATGAAGTCGGTGGGCGAGGTTATGGCCATTGGCCGTACCTTCAAGGAGTCCTTCCAGAAGGCGCTGCGCTCTCTGGAGATCGGTGTCTGCGGTTTTGATTCCAGGCTGTTCGACCTTTCCGCCGCGTCATATCGGACTTTGTCCGCCAAGGAACAGCAAATGCTGGCCGAGAAGCTGCGTACCCCCAATGCCGAGCGGCTCTGGTACCTGGGCGACGCCCTGCGCAGCGGCATGGGTATCGCTGAAATCCATAAGCATACGGCCATTGATCCGTGGTTTCTGCACAACATCCGCCAGATCATCGAGTTTGAAGAGGCTATCAGGCAGGCCAGAACCGCCTCCGGGGAAACCCAGAAAGAGATAATCAAAGCAGCCAAGCAGATGGGCTTCTCTGACAGATTTATCTCCATGCTGTGGGGCATGAGCGAGGACGAGGTGCGTAGCCTGCGGTTGACACTGGGGATTTGCCCGGTCTACAAGCGCGTCGATACCTGTGCGGCCGAGTTTGTGGCCTATACACCGTATCTCTACTCCACCTACGAGGAGGAGTGCGAGGCTGAGCCGACCGATCGCCGGAAGATCATGATCCTGGGCGGCGGTCCCAACCGTATCGGGCAGGGGATCGAGTTCGATTACTGCTGCGTACATGGTGTGTTTGCCCTGGCAGAAGACGGTTTTGAAACCATCATGGTCAACTGCAACCCGGAAACCGTCTCCACCGACTACGATACCTCCGATCGTCTCTACTTTGAACCGCTGACGCTGGAGGATGTTTTGTCCATCGTGGAAGTGGAAAAACCGGTGGGCGTGATCGTCCAGTTCGGCGGCCAGACACCGCTCAAGCTCTCCGTGGCGCTGGAAAAGGCCGGGGTGCCGATCATTGGCACATCGCCCGATGCCATCGACCGCGCCGAAGACCGCGAGCGCTTCCAGGAAATGCTGCACAAGCTGAAACTGCGCCAGCCGGAGAATGGCACTGCACGTTCATTCGAAGAGGCGGAGAAGGTGGCCGAGCGCATCGGTTACCCGGTGGTGGTGCGTCCTTCCTATGTGCTGGGCGGCCGGGCAATGGAGATTGTCTATGATGTGGAAAACCTGCAGCGATATATGCGTACCGCTGTGCAGGCCTCGCCGGAACACCCGATCCTGATCGATAAGTTCCTGGACAACGCCATCGAGATCGATGTGGATGCGTTGTGCGACGGCACGGATGTGGTCATTGGCGGCATCATGGAGCATATCGAGGAGGCCGGCATCCATTCCGGTGACTCGGCCTGCTCGCTACCCCCTTATTCCGTATCGGCTGAGCTGGTGGCGGAGGTGCGCCGTCAGACCGTGCTGATGGCGCTGGAGCTGCATGTCAAGGGACTTATGAACGTGCAGTACGCCATCAAGGATGGTGATGTGTATATTCTGGAGGTTAATCCGCGCGCTTCACGTACCGCGCCGTTCGTCTCCAAGGCCACCGGACGTCCGCTGGCCAAGATTGCCGCCAGGGTCATGGCCGGTAAAACGCTTAAGGAACTGGGAGTATGCGGCGATATCGTGCCCAAGTATTTCTCGGTTAAAGAGGCGGTCTTCCCCTTTGTCAAGTTCCCGGGTGTGGATACGCTGCTGGGGCCGGAGATGAAGTCCACCGGTGAGGTCATGGGCATTGGCGATACCTTTGCCGAGGCCTTTGCCAAGGCGCAGCTGGGTGCCAATGTCAAGCTGCCTCTTTCTGGTAATGCCTTCATCAGTGTGCGTGATGCGGACAAGAAACATGTTGTCTCTGTCGCTGAAAAGTTGTATAAAACCGTTTTTGGAATCGTTGCAACCGGTGGTACTGCCACCTGTCTGGCAGAAAATGGTATTCCGGTCAGGCGCGTCAACAAAGTTCTGGAGGGGCGCCCGCATATTGTTGATTCAATCAAAAACGGCGAGATCAGTCTGGTGGTCAACACCACCCAGGGCGCGCAGGCCGTTGCGGATTCCTTCTCCATACGCCGGGAGGCCCTGATGCACAGCATCGCCTATTATACGACTATTGCCGGGGCCCGTGCCGTGGTGGACAGTATAGTCAGTCTCAAACAGCAGGCGCCTGATGTGAAGCCTTTACAGGATTATCTGACGTGATTCCGGACGGGGTTACATGTTCAGGGCTTTGCAAGTGGATACTACCGATTTTTTTCAAGGAGTGGCAGTAAGATGTCCCATTCAGTGCCGTTGACAAAAGAGAGTTACGAAGCGCTGCAGGAAGAGTTGAAACGGCTGATTCGTGTGGAGCGTCCCAAGGTTATTCAGGATATCGCCGAGGCTCGCTCCCATGGGGATCTTTCGGAAAATGCCGAGTATGATGCTGCCAAGAACCGTCAGGGCTTTATTGAAGGGCGTATCCAGGAGCTGAATGGCAAGCTTGCCCGGGCATATGTGGTGGATCTTTCCAACATGAAGCCGGACAAGGTGGTTTTTGGCTCTACGGTTACACTTTACGATACGGCCAGCGAGGAAGAGATCTGTTACAAGATTGTGGGCGAGGACGAGGCAGATATCAAGCTGGGCAAGATTTCCTGTACGTCACCGGTTGGCAAGGCTTTGATTGGACACAAGCTGGATGATTCCGTCAGAATCAAGGTGCCTGCCGGCCTCAAGGAATTCGAAATTATCGATATCAAATACGAGTAGCCGGGACCGGTGACTTGGTACCAGTAATTGCTTCAAAATCAATAAATACGTCAAGGAAATGTGATAATGGCTGATAACATATCAAAAGACATGACTTTCTTCGAAGTGATGAGCAAGTACCCACAGACGGTCAAGGTGCTGCAGAAGTATCACATGGGCTGCATCGGTTGCATGGGCGCACAGAATGAGCGCCTGGAACAGGGCGCCAATGCCCATGGTGTCGATATTAACGCGCTGCTGGCGGATCTGAATGCTGCTGTGTCTTGACAGTCTTCGATAAGATTGATTTATCAAACCCCCGTGAAGAAATTCCCGGGGGTTTGCTTTTGGTGAGGCATGAGTATAAACATTGAATATGTGCTTTTCCCTGCTTTGACAGGAGTGGACCAATCTGGAAAAGGTTTCAGTGTTCTTTAATCTGTTTGATGGGGTTGTGTCATCGCCATTTTCTGCTACTAGCTTGTATTGTTGGAGATAATCCGGATATATCAATAGGACATGGTTCCGTAAAGGAGATGATATGAGTAATTATAAACAGGAAGCATACTTGAAAGAATGGCAATGCATGGAGGAGTGTGCGGAACGCATGCTGCCTGTAATTGGTCGTCTTTATCGTGAAAACAATGTGGTTACAACAGTTTACGGTCGTTCGTTGGTTAACTGTTCCGCTGTTGATATTTTGAAGGCCCATTGCTTTGCACGTCAGATACTTGATACGGATCTGTCCATCGTGGACACGCTGCCGGTGCTGGAGATGGTTTTGCGGCTGGAGCTGGCTACATCAAGGATCGATATCGGCAAGTTAACGGTCAAGTATTTGAAGACCCACGGAAAACAGGCTCTGGATGGGTTTGTGCGTAATGAACTGGCAGCGATCAATACCGGGCGCAGCGCAATCCTGAGCGCGCCGCAGGATGTTGTGCTTTACGGATTTGGGCGGATTGGCCGTTTGCTGGCACGTATTCTGATTGAAAAGTCAGGCAGCGGAGAGAAGCTGCGCCTGCGTGCAGTTGTCGTGCGGAAAGGGGGGGCGGACGATCTTGAAAAACGCGCGGCCTTGTTGCGACGCGATTCGGTCCATGGGCAATTCAACGGCATCATCACCATTGATAAAGAAGAAAATGCCATTATTGCCAACGGTAACCTGATTCGCGTTATTTATGCAGACAGTCCGGAAACAGCTGACTACACACGCTACGGGATACATAACGCCATTTTGGTGGATAATACGGGCAAATGGCGTGATCGCGAAGGACTGGCAAAACACCTTCAGGCACAGGGTGTCAGTAATGTGCTTTTGACGGCCCCTGGCAAAGGGGATATCCCCAATATTGTTGCAGGCATCAATGACCAGCTCAATAGTGATGAACACATCTGGTCGGCGGCCAGCTGCACCACCAATGCGATTGTCCCGGTGCTCAAGGCGGTCAGCGATCGTTTCGGCATACAGTCCGGCCATGTGGAAACCTGCCACTCGTTTACCAATGACCAGAATCTGATCGACAACTATCATAAGGATTTCAGGCGCGGACGAAGTGCGCCGCTGAATATGGTTATCACTGAGACCGGGGCAGCCAAGGCCGTTGCCAAGGCCCTGCCTGAGCTGGCTGGTAAGCTTACGGGCAATGCTATCCGCGTACCCACCCCCAATGTGTCTCTGGCGATTCTGAATCTGGAGCTTGACGAAGCAACCGACAAGGCCGAGCTCAACCAGTATCTGCGCGACATCTCCCTTGACTCCCCGCTGCAAAACCAGATTGAGTACACCAATTCTCCTGAAGTTGTGTCCAGCGACTTTGTGGGCTCCAGGCACGCGGGCATTATTGATTCCAACGCCACGATTGTGCAGGGAAAGCGTTGCGTTCTGTATGTATGGTATGACAATGAGTTTGGCTATAGCTGCCAGGTGGTGCGGGTGATTCAAAAGATGGCCGGCTTGGAGCTGCCCTGTTTGCCAGCTTGATGACAGTTTCAGTTTTTCTGTTCAATTGAAGCAATATGACGCCGGATCGTAACTATGCTTTGATCTGAAAAGTCTGGAAGTCACCCGATAGATGGTGTACAAGGACTTGTTATGACCAAATGCCTGTAAAATCAGGATAGTAACTTTGATGATCGGATAGCTGATGCCGGAAACAATCATATCGGATACTCATACCATAACGATTTCGGACGACCTGTTGAAAAGTGCGGGCATGAAATCAGGCGATACGGTTATTGTTGAGGCTGGACAGGATGGTTCGTTGGTTGTGAGGTTGGTCGCTGTTAATCAGCCCAAGAACGCGACTGCTCTTACCCGGCAAAAGGATATGGTTGCCAGGGGGGGTGTTGATAGCGCTATTGCCCGCAAAAACCTGCAGACGCAGATGCAGTTCATCAGGGGGGTCGGGCCGAAGCTTTCGGAGATACTGGCCAGACGTGGGGTCAGGAGCGTTGAGGATGCGCTCTACCTCTTGCCACATCGTTATGAGGACCGCCGGGAGTTGCGCCCGATTTTGCGGCTGCGGCCAGGCGTTAGCGAGGTGTTTTCCGGCAGGGTAATCTCTGCGGATCTGACGACTACCAAGGGTGGGCGCCGTTTTTTCGAGGCAGTGGTGGCCGATGACAGTGGCAGCGTGACGCTGAAATGGTTTAACAGCAATCCGACTTTCATGAGGCGGATCTGGAAGAATGGCAGGATGGGTGTTTTTTCCGGTGAAGTTATCCAGTACGGCTATCAGCGCGAGGTGCATCATCCCGATGTGGAGTGGCTGGCGGAAGGGCAGGATGTAAAGGCGCTTCTGGCCGCTGATCCGGTTAATTTCGGCCGGATTGTTCCGGTTTATCCTCTGACGGATGGGCTGAATCAGAAGGTCATGCGCAAGGTGATGCGTGGTGTGGTGGACGGGTTTCTGGACAACGTACAGGAACTGATTCCGGCGCCCATTCTTGAACCGGTGCATTTACCCGGACTGCGGCATTCTCTGCGTGAAGTTCATCAGCCTGTTGCTGATGCGCAGCTGGAAGAGTTGAACAGCGGCAGTACAGCGGCTCACCGGGCGATTGCTTTTGACGAATTTTTTTTCTGGGAACTGGGGCTGGCGCTGAAACGCCGCGGCGTAACGCTTGAGGATGGCATTGCTTTCCAGGTCACGCATCGTTACACCAAGCAACTGGCCAGGTTGCTGCCATTCGAGTTGACTGCTGCACAGCGGCGCGTGCTGACCGAAATCAAAAATGATATGATGGCGCCCCATCCCATGCACCGGCTGGTGCAGGGAGATGTGGGCAGCGGCAAGACTTTGGTGGCGCTGATGGCGGCGCTGGTGGCGGTTGAAAATGGTTACCAGGTGGCCATTATGGCCCCGACCGAGATTCTGGCCGAGCAGCACTGGCATACAGTTCACCACTGGTGTTCTGAACTGGGCATCGCAACGGTGTTGATTACGGCCGGCATGAAGGGTAAGCTCAAGCGCGAGGCTTTGGAGCGGGTGGCGGATGGCAGTGCGCAGATTGTTATTGGAACTCATGCGGTCATACAGGATAAGGTTGAGTTTTACAGGCTGGGGCTGGGGATTGTCGACGAACAGCACCGATTCGGAGTACTGCAGCGCGGCATTCTCAAAAAGAAAGGGGCTAATCCGGATATTCTGGTGATGACCGCCACACCGATCCCGCGTACCCTGGCCATGACCCTGTTTGGTGATCTCGCCCTTTCGGTTATCGACGAGCTGCCTTCGGGGCGAACGCCTGTGGAAACGAAAATCTGCTTGGAATCCCGCCGGTCGCAGGTATATGAGCTGGTCCGCTCCGAGGTAAAACAGGGGCGTCAGGCCTATATCATTTATCCGCTGGTTGAGGAGACGGAGAAGAGTGATCTTAAGGCCGCAACCCAGATGTCGGAACACCTGGCTGCCGATATCTTCCCGGATCTGCGCGTTGGGCTGCTGCACGGCAGGATGACCCCAGAGGAAAAGGAATCCGTGATGGCTTCGTTCAAGGCCAGGCACCTGGACATACTGGTCGCCACTACGGTGATCGAGGTGGGTATTGATGTGCCTAATGCCACGGTAATGGTTGTTGAACACGCTGAGCGTTTTGGCCTTTCCCAACTGCACCAATTAAGGGGCAGGGTAGGGCGTGGGGTTGGCAGGTCGCGTTGTATTCTGCTGACGCCGGGTAAGCTGTCTGAGGATGGCGAGCGGCGACTGCGGGTGATGGAGTCAACCTGCGACGGATTCCGCATTGCTGAGGAGGATCTGGAAATTCGCGGTCCAGGTGATTTTCTTGGTACACGCCAATCCGGCATGCCCGATTTCCGGGTTGCCAATATTCTGCGAGATGCAAACATTCTGGAACTGGCCCGTAAGGCCGCCTTCAGTCTGCTTGAGGCCGACCCCGGGATGGAGTCACAGCAAAATGCCCTGCTGCGTGACGAGCTGATCAGGCGTTGGGGGCAGAGGCTGGAACTGGGTGGAATCGGCTGACTGTTGTTCCGGATTTCCGGTTAATTGATTGAACTATGAACCTTAAACCTTTAACTAATTCATGCGCATATACTCGAACCCTGAAATAGACGATCTGCATCTGGATGGATCGGTGGTTACCATTGGCAATTTCGATGGTGTGCATCGCGGACATGCGGAGATTTTTCGCAGGCTGAATCAACGTGCGCATGTGCTGGGACTGCCGTCGGTTGTTATTACATTTGAACCCCACCCATTGAAACTGCTGGCACCGGAAAAGGCGCCGCTATTGATTACGCGGCTGGAACAGAAGGCCCGTCTGATTGCCGATTGCGGGGTGGACTGTCTGGTGGTAATTGATTTCACCCATGAATTTTCAATGGTTGAAGCCGGTGCGTTTGTTCGGAATCAGCTCTGTAAAAAATTCGGCATGCGTCACATTATCATTGGACATGATTATGCCTTCGGGCGCGGCAGGCAGGGTAATTATGCAACCCTGGCCGGTCTGGGGGGGAAAATGGGATTTGGTATTGAGGCGATTGCCCCGGTTGGCGAGGGGGATACCACCTTTAGCAGTACAATGGTGCGCCGGATGGTCTTGGCAGGAGATGTCATATCTGTGCCCTCCATTCTCGGACGCTATCATGTGACTGCCGGACGGGTGGTGCACGGGCGCGAGATTGGCCGCATGCTGGGGTTCCCGACTGCCAATATCAGTACACTCAATGAATTGGTGCCGTGCGACGGTGTCTATGCTGTGATGGTTGCTGTGGGCGAGGAGTTTTTCAGGGGGGCTTGCAGTGTCGGCACGAGCCCAAGCATGGGTAGCAGTCAGCGCACCATTGAGGTCTTTCTGCTTGATTTCTCTGCAGAACTGTATGACCGGGAACTGGCGCTCTGTTTTGTGAAGCGGTTGCGCGATATTCACAGATACCCTGACCCGGCTTCCCTGGTAGAGGCAATTGGCAGGGATGTTGAAGAAGTCAGGTTGATTCTGGACCAGGTTGAGCCGAGGCTGCTAAAGCCGCTGTTTACATGCAGGCGTTCCGGTGCCTTGCAATGAGGGGCACCGCAGATGTCAAATTCTGGGCCGGGGTGGCGGTCAGTGCGTTTTTCATGGTGCTGCTTTTCAGGAAGATTGACTACAATCAGCTTGTGGCGGCGCTTGGATCGGTAAACTACGCTTATGTGGCGGCTGCAGTCGGGCTTACATTTATCAGTTACTTCCTGCGTTCAGTGCGCTGGCATTTTCTGCTGATAACGGTAAAACCCATATCCCTTTGTTCACTTTATCCTGCAACCATAATCGGCTATATGGCCAATAACCTGCTGCCGGCGCGTCTGGGTGAATTTGTGCGTGCGTACGTGCTGGCCAAAAAAGAGGGGCTTGAAACACCAGCCGTATTTGCGTCGCTTGTGATCGACCGGTTGTTTGACGGGTTTACTGTGCTGATGATGCTGCTGATCACCTTGTTTACGCTACGTTTGCCATCAGTTATGTCGGACGCAGAGACCGCCTTGCGGATGGGCGGATTAGTTACATTTCTGCTTTATTGTGTCGTGCTGCTGTTTTTATATATGCTCAGGCATAATACCTCAGCCACACTGGATTTTGCTACGCGCCTGATGAAGCCGTTGCCACTGACAATCAAGGCAAAGCTGCTTGGACTTTTGGGCTCATTTATTGCCGGCATCAGAATCTCTTCACGCTGGCGTCACATTGCCGCCATTCTTGGAAGCTCTGTTCTGGTGTGGTTTTTTGCCCTGCTGCCGGTTGATATGGTGCTGCAGGGTTTCGGCATCAGACTGCCGATCAGCGCCTCCATGTTCATTCTGGTCCTGCTCGTGTTTGCCGTCATGGTGCCTGCTTCCCCCGGTTTCATCGGTACCTATCACTATGCCTGTTACAAGGGATTGTCCGCCTTTGGCATCTCAGACTCCCTTTCGGTGAGCATTGCGCTTATCATCCATGCCGTTTCGTTCTTTCCGGTGATTGTGGCCGGTTTGTATTACCTTTGGAAAGACGGGATTTCACTTGGTGCAGTCAGCATGGTGAGGGGTGATCGGTGAAGCGCCTTTTTGCAAGGTTTGGCGTGCTGTTGGCGACCATGCTGCCTGATATCTGGCTGCTGCTGGCCTTCCTGATTCCATTCGCCGTATACATGTTGACATTAGCACCTTCGGTTACCTTTTTTGATAGTGGTGAATTTATCACAGCAACGGCTTCGCTCGGTTCGGCCCATTCTCCTGGCTACCCGCTGTTTTTAATGTATGCCAAACCTTTTACCTGGCTTCCTTTTGGTAACATGGCTTTTCGCGTAAATATTGCGACGGCGTTCTCTTCATCGTTGGCATGCCTTGGCGTATATTTGCTGACCATTAGACTTCTGATGGGTGAAAAACTTACAGAAAACGAGGAGTTTAACAGTTTTTCCATCAAAACAGCCGGGCTGGCTGCTGCCTGTATTTTTGCATTTTCTCCGCGCCTTTGGTTGCAGTCCAATCATGACAAGCCATATCCTCTGCTGGCTTTTGTTGTTGCCATGATCTTGTTATTGCTGCTTGATTGGCGTGAAAAGTATCTGCACAACGAGGACTGCCCAGGATATTTTTATGCTGTCGGTTTTCTTTGCGCAATGGCGATGGCGATACACCAGACGGTTGTTCTGTTTGTCCCGGCCTGGTTGCTGATGGTGCTGCTGACGGATTGGCGGATTGCCCTGCGGTTAAGAGAATGGACGCTTGCCATTGCTTTTGCGCTGGCAGGCTTTGCCGTACAGCTTTATCTGCCGCTCAGGGCCACACGGCAGCCGCTGCTTAACTGGGGTGATACCCAGACGGTCGGTAATTTCTTGTGGCACTTTTTGCGTCATGGGTATGGTGATGAACCGCATGTTCGTGATTTATTACTGTTGTGGGAGCAGCTGAAGGCTTTCAATATCCCCCATGAGTTCGGCTGGCTGGCCGTTTTGTTGGTAGCTTTTGCCATGGTACAGATGTGGAGCAGGCACAAGACGGTTGTTTTGGGTTTTATTGCGGCGGTGCTGACATTCCTGATAATCATTGCCGGTTATTTCAATACGCCGCGCGAGATGATTTTTCTGACTGAAGAGTTCTTTACACCCCTGTATCTCTGGACAGCAGTATTTATTGGCGCGGGTTTGTTTTATCTGCTGGCGATCGGCGTGCGGAAGTCTGCCCTGCCGGATGCATATGGCATAAAGATCCGTTGTGCGGTGTTGGCCATGTTTTTTGCGCTTCCTGCGGCCTTGTACATGGCTAATTACCATGAGAACAACCAGCACGGAAACTACATTGCCTTCGACTATGCCAGTAACTCTTTGCGTTTGTTGCCTCAGGATGCGGTCATGTTCACTTGGGGAGACAGCGGAGCCTTCCCCCTATGGTACCTGCAGGGGGTGGAGAGGATGCGGGAGGATGTTGACCTGCCCCATACCCCCCATTTGATCTTTAACTGGTATCTGGACTCCATGCCGCGTCTTTTTTCCAATACCAGGCTGCGCGCTAATGATATTAAATCGGGCGGGGCCGAGTTGGGGCTGCACATAGCCATAGGTGAACAGCTTGAAATCCGTCCGGTATTCATGGATTTTTCCACGCGTTATTCCATAAACTTCAGTTCCATAATCCCGGTGCAGTACGGCATTGTCTACCGCATTCGGCGCAGTGGTGAACCGGGGGGGCTGCCGGAAACAGCGGTTTGGGATAACTATATCGTGCGTGGCTTGTTTGAAAGGATGTCCTTTCTGGATCTGGACACGGAAAAGGCAATCCTTATTTATGCCAATGGCTATTTAGAGACGGGGGAGTCACTGATGAGCGCCGGTTTACAGCAAACAGGAGTAATGATGCTGGAAAAGGCGGAGCAGGTTGATTCCGGTATGCGGGTGAGGGTTCATCAACTGCTGTCCAGATTTGGCATGGAAAGGTGAAGAGAATGATCTGTCCCAATGGAAAAACCAGGATTCTGGGCATCATCGGACACCCGGTTGGGCATTCCCTGTCTCCGGCCATGCAGAATGCCGCGCTTGCGGCCTGTGGCCTTGATTATGTCTATGTGCCTTTTGATGTGCATCCGGATAGTTTGGGAGAAGCGGTTGCAGGGCTGCGTGCTTTGGGGGTTTCAGGTTTTAATGTGACCATTCCCCACAAAAGCGCCATCATGGCCTATCTGGATGGCCTGGATGTGACGTCTGAAACCGCCGGGGCTGTTAATACTGTTCACAATGCCGGTGGCAGACTGATTGGCTACAACACGGATGGAGACGGTTTTGTCAGATCACTGGCAGAGGATCTGTTGTTTGACCCCGCCTCTCGTATCATTGTTGTTGCTGGTGCAGGTGGAGCTGCGCGTGGTGCCATTGCGGCATTGTGTCGAGCGGGAGCCGCACGGGTGGTGATCGCCAATCGCAGTTTTGACAGAGCCAGTCAGCTCGCCGATACGCTGGGCCATCATTTGAATGGCACAATATTAAGTGTAGTTTCTGGGGAAGATGACCTGCGCTTTTGGATGCAGCGTGCAGATCTGCTGGTCAATGCAACCTCGATCGGCATGAATGGTGATATGATTGAGTACATCCACCTGTCCGACCTACCAGGGCATGCACGGGTATATGATATGGTCTACACCCCCGCCGTGACGCCGTTGCTTGATCAAGCTAAAAGACGTGGTCTGCGACATGTGAATGGGGTTGGCATGCTGGCTGGTCAAGGTGAGCTGGCTTTCCATCTCTGGACCGGGTCCCCCCCACCCCAAGGGCTTATGAGGTCAGTGTTGTTGAATATTTGTGGTTCTTAACAACGGCTTGACATAAGTATTTTATCCGCTTAGTATTCGAATCAAATATTTCGGGAGGTTTTATGCAGGCGAGCAGACTGGGAGAAATCCTGGTTAACAATAACTTGGTTACACGTGAACAGCTTGCCAAGGCTCTTGAAGAGCAGAAACTCTCCGGTGGCCAGATGCGTTTGGGTACCATTCTGGTAAAGCATAACATTCTAAATGAACATGATCTGACGTCGTTTCTGTCACGGCAATACGGGGTGCCCACTGTAAGTCTGGCGGATTATGAGATTGACCCTGCCATAACCAAAATCATCCAACCTGAAATCGTACAGAAGTACCAGCTGATTCCTATCAATAGAACCGGAGCCACTCTGATCGTGGCTGTCAGCGACCCTTCCAACCTGTTTGCCATCGAAGATATCAAATTCATGACCGGCTACAATGTGGAGATGGTTGTTGCCTCGGAGAGTGATATCAAGGCCGCCATTGACAAGTACTACGATCAATCGGCTTCCCTGGCGGACGTCATGGGCGATATTGATCTGGAAGATCTTGAGGTGGTTGATGAACACGATGATGTTGACCTGGGTTCCATCGAACGCGCCACCGAGGAGGCGCCGGTCGTCAAGATGGTCAATGCGATTTTGCAGGACGCCATCCGCAAAAAGGCCAGTGATATCCATATTGAACCATATGAGAAGTTGTTCCGTGTCAGATACAGGATTGACGGTGTTTTGTATGAAACCATGAAGCCGCCGTTAAAGCTGAAGAACGTTATTACCTCCCGCATTAAGATCATGGCAGAGCTTGACATTGCTGAGCGCAGGCTGCCGCAGGATGGCCGCATCAAGATCAAGCTGGGCGGCGGCAAGGACATGGATTTTCGTGTCTCGGTTCTGCCGACACTGTTCGGGGAAAAGATCTGCCTTCGATTGCTGGACAAGAGCAATCTGCAGACAGATCTGACCAAGCTGGGTTATGAACCGGATGCCTTGTCTCATTTTTTACGCGAGATTCACAAGCCTTTTGGTATGGTGCTGGTAACCGGCCCTACCGGCAGTGGTAAAACGGTTTCTCTTTATTCGGCACTGTCGGAGTTGAACAAGGTGTCAGAAAATATCTCAACCGCCGAGGATCCGGTTGAGTTCAACTTTGCCGGTATCAATCAGGTGCAGATGCACGAGGATATTGGTCTGAATTTTGCCGCTGCGTTGCGCTCGTTTCTACGTCAGGATCCGGATATCATCATGATCGGTGAGATTCGTGACTTCGAAACAGCTGAAATTGCAGTCAAGGCTGCACTTACCGGGCACCTTGTGCTCTCAACCCTGCACACCAACGATGCACCGGCAACCATCAATCGTCTTTTAAATATGGGAATCGAGCCGTTCCTGGTTGCATCGGCAGTTAACCTGATTACTGCGCAGCGCTTGGCTCGAAGGGTTTGCAGTGAATGCAAGGAGCCCGAACCAGTTCCGGTGCAGGCTCTGATTGATGCCGGGGTTTCTCCTGAGGAAGCGCCCGCTTTTGTCTGTTATCGTGGTAAAGGGTGTCCCGCCTGCAATAATACCGGTTACAAAGGTCGTGTAGGTTTCTATCAGGTTATGCCCATGCTGGAAGAAATCAGGGAACTGATCCTCAACGGTGCCAACACGTCAGAGATCAAACGGGAATCCATTAGGCTGGGTATAAAGACCATGCGTCAGTCCGGATTAACAAAACTCAAGGAGGGGGTCACCTCATTTGAGGAAGTCCTTCGCGTAACCATAGCAGACGATTAGCAAGGGGGCTTGCATGCTTAATCTACACCAGCTTTTGAAGATACTTGTCGAGGCAGGAGGGTCCGACCTCCATATTACGACCAATTCGCCGCCACAGATTCGAGTGGATGGCAAGCTTACTCCACTTGATTACCCACCGTTGAATAATGTGGATACCAAGCAGCTTTGCTACAGTGTGCTTACCGATACTCAGAAGCACAAATTTGAAGAGGAAAACGAGCTTGATCTGTCATTTGGTGTCAAGGGGCTTTCCCGTTTCAGGGGTAACCTGTTTGTGCAGCGAGGCGCCGTTGGTGCAGTATTTCGTGTGATTCCCTATAAAATACTTTCCTTTGAAGATCTATGTTTGCCGCCGATCGTAGCTGAGTTGGCTGCCAAGTCCCGCGGCCTGATCCTGGTAACTGGCCCGACAGGGAGCGGCAAATCAACCACACTGGCGTCCATTATCGATTATATCAATCTTAACAGGCACGAACACATTGTCACAATTGAAGACCCGATAGAATATCTGCACCCCCACAAGGGCTGTCTTGTGAATCAGAGGGAGGTCGGTGCAGACACCAAGGGTTTCAAACAGGCTTTGAAATATGTGTTGCGCCAGGATCCGGATATTGTTCTGGTCGGCGAACTTCGCGATTTGGAAACTATTGAGGCGGCGCTGACCTTGTCCGAAACTGGCCATCTGTGCTTGGCGACTCTCCATACCAACTCTTGTGTGCAGACGATTAACAGGGTGATCGATGTATTCCCCCCCCATCAACAGACTCAGATCAGGGCCCAATTATCTTTTGTGCTGGAGGGGGTTCTTTCCCAGATGCTGCTGCCCAGTATGAACTCAGAGGGACGGTCGCTGGCGTTGGAAATTATGGTACCAAACCCGGCTATCCGTAACCTTATCAGGGAAGACAAGGTGCATCAGATTTATTCCCAGATGCAGGTGGGTCAGGATAAGTTTGGAATGCAGACAATGAATCAGTCATTATTCATGCTGTATCAGCGCCGGCAGATTTCACTGGATGTGGCGCTGGGACGTTCCCAGGATCCGGAAGAACTCAAACAGATGATCAGCAATCCGGCTGCAGGTATGAACATGCAGCGTCGTCAGCCAGTCAGATGATGCCTTAAGGAGATGAGTTATGCCTAAATTCAAGTGGGAAGCCCGTACCAAGGCTGGCGGAGCGCAAAGCGGCGTCATGGAGGCCAAGGACGGAAGTTTTGTTGAAGCCCAGCTAAAACGGCTCGGTTTTACCAATATTAGTGTCACAGAAGAGTCCGCTGGTTTCAGCTTGAAATTGCCATCCTTTGGTGGTGGCGGCAAGGTTGAAACCAAGGATCTGGTTGTTTTTACGAGACAGTTTGCTACGATGATCGATTCTGGACTGCCATTGGTGCAGTGTCTTGATATCCTTTCCAGTCAACAGGAAAACAAAGGATTCAAGGAGGTGCTGCTGAAGGTCAAGGAAAGCGTTGAGAGCGGCTCTACCTTTGCTGACGCACTCTCAAAACACCCAAAAGTGTTTGATCAGCTGTTTGTAAACCTTGTCGCAGCTGGTGAAATCGGCGGTATTCTCGACACCATTCTGCAACGTCTGGCGGCCTATATTGAAAAGGCCATGAAGTTAAA
Organism: Deltaproteobacteria bacterium; assembly: GCA_035407085.1. Taxonomy (GTDB): domain Bacteria; phylum Desulfobacterota; class Desulfuromonadia; order Geobacterales; family Pseudopelobacteraceae; genus JBGSQR01. Next base: position 19,747 of record DAONZY010000033.1, read on the forward strand.
AAAGCAGATCAAGGGTGCCATGGTCTATCCAATAACGATCATGTCCATTGCCGTGATTGTTGTTGGTGTGATCCTGATATTCGTCATACCGACTTTTGCCAAGATGTTTGCTGATTTTGGTGGTGAACTACCCACGCCAACCAAATTTGTTATTGCACTAAGCAATTTTCTATTGAAATACATATTTGTCATTTTGGGGGCATTTTATGCCATCATCTGGGGCATCAAGAGGTATTACAATACTCAGGCAGGGCGAAAGAAAATCGATCGAATTGCCCTTAATGCCCCGATTGTCGGACCGCTGATACGCAAGGTGGCGGTTGCCAAATTTACCCGCACACTAGGTACGATGGTTAGTTCCGGCGTCCCGATCATGGATGGACTTGACATCGTAGCCAAGACTGCCGGTAACAAGATCGTAGAGGAAGCAATCTACAAGGTGCGTACTGCCATATCGGAAGGCAAGACCATGGCTGATCCCTTGGCAAGCTGCGGTGTGTTCCCTCCCATGGTTGTCCAGATGATTTCTGTCGGTGAAGCCACCGGGGCAATGGATACCATGTTGAACAAAATTGCGGATTTTTATGATGACGAGGTTGATGATGCTGTTTCCGCGATGACAGCCATGATGGAACCTTTACTGATGGTCTTCCTAGGTACTACAGTAGGCGGGCTGGTTGTTGCAATGTATCTGCCGATCTTTAAACTGGCCGGAGCTGTTGGCGGGTAAGCATGCAGAATGAGCGCAGGTTGAGATTGTTCATTTTTGCCAGGATATTGGTAACGTTTCTATTTCTGGCATCTATAATTGTATTTCACCGGTATGAACCAAAAGCCATCGATGAACCATATTACCATGCTATGGTTGGTCTGATGGCTTTTTCTTTTTTGTTTTCAGTGGGCTCCCATTTTTTACTTAAGCTGCATGGTTACCGACAGTTCCTCACCTATTTACAGACAATCTGGGACCTGTTGTTTGTCACGGTTCTATTACTGCTGACCGGTGGTGTGTCCAGCCCTTACTCTTTCCTTTATCTCCTTTCCATTATGAACGCGGGGGCTCTGCTTGGCAGACGTGAGGCTTTATATACAGCATCTCTTTGTGTGATCCTTTATGGTGCTTTGGTTGACCTGCAGTATTTTGGCTACCTTAATGCTCTCGGGCTGAGCGATGTGGCAGCCGAGCAAATTGGAGCCTCCAGGCTTTTTTTTAATATTTTCATGAATATGTTGGGCTTCTACCTGACATCATTCATTACTGGCTATATTTCCGATACAGCCAGGGCCAGCGAAGATGAATTACAAAAAAGGGATATAGACTACTCCGAACTGGAAAGGTTGAATGCCAGCATTGTTTCCAATATTGACAGTGGCTTGATGACTATAACTACACAAGGCCGCATAAGAGCTTTTAATCGATATGCCGAAGAGCTGACAGGTAAACGGCTAATCGATGTGTATGACCTGGCTGTCGATTCAATCTTTCCTCAACTGGGTGATGTGACCGGATGCTCAGGAAATCGCAGGGTTGGGGAGTTTGAATATGTAAAAAATGATGGGGGTGTGTGTGCCATATGGTACAGTACGGTGCCATTTACCGGTGTAGATGGCAGTAATGTGGGGGAGATCATAAATATTAGGGATATTACTTTATTCAGGAGGATGGAAAAGGATCTCAAGCAAAAGGAACGTTTGGCTGTGCTGGGTGAACTGTCTGCCCGGATGGCTCATGAAATTAGAAATCCGTTGGCATCCATGGGAGGGGCTGTTCAACTTCTGTCGGAATATGGAACTATTGAGAGTAGTAATCGGCGCTTGCTGGCAATTATCCTGCGTGAAGCAGAGCGATTGAATGGTTTGGTGTCAGATTTTCTGGCTTATGCAAGACCGATAACGCCTCGTAAGGAATGCTTGAATCTTGGAAATCTTGTTGAAGAGTTGACGATTTTTCTTTCGGCGGATCCTAGATTCAGGGCTGTTGGTATTCATAGTCATGTGCCTGCACACTTTGATATACAGGTGGATGCCAACCAGTTCAGACAGGTTTTGATGAATTTGTTTCATAATTCAGCCGATGCGATGCCACAAGGTGGAGGAGTTGTTGTCGAAGCCGAATATTTGGCTGGTGGTGTCGAGGGTGAATCCCATATGGCTAAAATATCAGTTACCGACGAGGGATGCGGGATTGATCAGGAGACACTTGCACACCTGTTTGAACCGTTCTGGACCACCAAGGTGAATGGTACCGGTTTGGGTTTAGCGACAGTCTACAGAATTATTGATGGGCATGGTGGTAAAATCCAGATTGAGGCATTACCAGAACAGGGTTGTCGTGTAGTCATGCTATTGCCTGGTATGTAGAGATTTATTGATCGGTAGTGCTTGTTGTTGATGAAGCTATTATTAGTTGATAACAATTTTTTATATAATTATATATAAAGTGCTTGACAATATTTCTATTTGTTGTAAATGGTATTAAAAATTAGCAAATCTTAAACGACAATTGAGCGCATGCTGCAAACATATTTCTGCGTGTAGCAGAGTTGCAAACCTGGGTGAATTGAATGAAAAGTGGGCAGGATATAAACAAAGTAAAAACGATACGGGAAGCACGTCTGATGAGCAAGTCGGAACTGGCTCGCAAGGCTGGTGTTTCAGTGTTGACAATTGATCGTGTTGAACGTGGCGAAAAGTGCCGTGTTGACACCATGCGGAAGATCATACTTGCATTGGGGTATACGCTTGAAGACAGGGAAAAGGTTTTTTCAGGTCTGACACGATAACAGGGATAAGATATGCTCATGTTTGGAAAAAGCAAAGAAGTGGTAGGTGTTGATATCGGCTCAAGTTCCTTGAAGCTTGTCCAGCTCAAGGAGGCAAAGGGCGGATATGAACTCGTCAGGGTAGGTGTTGTGCCCCTTCCTCCAGAGGCAATAGTTGATAACACGTTGATGGACAGTTCGCAGATTGTCAATGCTGTTAAAAATTTGTACTCCAGTCAGGCTGTCAAGGTAAAGGATGTTGCCTGTGCAATATCCGGCAACTCTGTGATTATCAGAAAGATTACGTTGCCTACCATGACTGTGGAAGAACTTGAAGACCAGATCTCATGGGAGGCTGAACAATACATACCTTTTGACATCAAGGATGTGAATATTGATTTTCAGATTCTGGGGCCAGATTTGATAGACCCATCCAAGATGAGCGTGCTGTTGGTTGCCAGCAAAAAAGATATCATTAATGACTACGCTGCTGTATTTGGAGAAGCCGGGGTGCAACTCTCAGTGGTTGATGTTGCATCATTTGCGGTACAAAACGCCTTTGAACTGAATAATGATTTTGATCAGAACGAGGTAATAGCCCTGATCAATGTCGGTGCTGGTGTTATGAATATCAATGTTGTCAAGGGTGGAGGCACTCTGTTTACCAGGGATGTCCAGATGGGTGGCAACCTCTACACTGAGGAAATCCAAAAGCAGCTTGGAGTTAATGGCGCTGATGCTGAATCAATGAAGATGCTGGCTACGGATGAACATGACAGTGATTTGCTGGGGGCCATCAACAAGGTTAATGAAACGATTACACAGGAGATAAGGCGGTCGCTTGATTTTTATAATTCCACTGCGAATGAAGATCGAATTGCCAGGGTGTATGTCAGTGGTGGTGGTTCAAAGGTGTACAAGCTGGTTGATACAATAGCCGAGAAACTGGGTCTGAGTGTTGACAGAATTAACCCATTTGCAAAACTTAAAATAAATGAAAAGGAGTTTGATCCTGAATATCTTCAAGAAATTGCTCCATTGATGGTTGTTACGGTTGGCCTTGCTATAAGGAGGGTAGGGGACAAATGATAAAAATTAATCTCTTACCGGTTCGAGCTGCCAAAAAGAAGGAAAGTGCTCTGCAGCAGATTGCAATCTTCTGTATTGGAATACTGTTTGTTTTAGCGGTTGTAATGTCTCTGTACTTTGTTACGTCGTTGCAGGTTTCAAATACTAAGGATGACATATCTGCTGCAAAGAACAAGATTGCTGAACTGAAAAAGCGGATAGGTAAACTTGAAGAGCTTAAAACTCTCAAGGAACAGGTCAGAAAAAAATTGGATGTGCTTGCCCAGTTGAGAAAGAAGAAGAGTGGACCAGCCCAGAGACTTGCCACGCTCAGTGACATTACACCTGATCAGTTGTGGCTGACTGCATATAGTGAGTCCGGTGATGTTGTAAAAATATCAGGGCTGGCATCAAATGAAGAGCTGATTGCAGGGTTTATGCGCAAGCTGGAAGCTTCAATCGAGTATATGTCTGTAGAACTGATAATCTCTGAACAGAAAGAGGCTCAAGGTCTTAAGTTGAAGAAGTTTGATATTACCTGCAGGCTTGAACCTGTGAAAACAATAAATACTCCTGTTACGACGATAAATCCTGCTACACAGTCCCAGGCAAAGCCGACGGTTTCACAATAATAGCCTATTTCCAGTTAGGATGGAATGCATATGGATCCTCAAGTAGAAAAATTATTAAAGCTGCCTGCTAAGCAGAAGATTCTTATTATGGCGCTTGTCATGGTTGTTGAGGCGGCTGCATTGCTCTATCTGCTTTGGTATCCCAAGTATGAGGAACACAAACAGCTTGTTACGGAGTTGGGCAAGCTGCAGGCCGAGATTGAAGATAAAAGCAGAATAGTTGCCAATATGCCACGGCTACAAAAAGAGTTTGATCAATTGAATAGGGAGTTGGAGCTGGCTTTGACGGAGTTGCCTAATTCAAAGGAAATTCCTACCCTTTTGACCAGTATAACTTCGTTGGGTAAAAATGCAGGTTTGGATTTTCTGGTATTTAAGCCCAAGTCCGAAGTTCCCAAGGACTTTTATGCTGAAGTTCCGGTGGATATTGTTATCTACGGGTCGTATTTTAGTGTGGCAAATTTCTATGCTGCTGTGGCTAATCTACCCCGGATTGTTAATATTAATAACGTTGCGTTTGCCGATATCAAGGTTGTAAATAACAGGATCATGGCCAAGGTCAATTGTCAGGCTATTACTTTCCGTTTTCTGGACAAGAAAGAGATCAAGAATGATAAGAAGACTGCCAAAAAATAAAAGTGCCTTGTTGCTTGTGATGGCTGCAGCCTCAGCTGTATTATTTGTTGGCTGCAACAAGGACGAAAAAACGACTGCTGTCAGCACACAGAATACTCAAACACAACCTGCGAAGCCTCAAGCTACAGTGCTTCAAAAGCCGGTTAGTTCAACAACAAGGCTTGCACCGGCGGCAGTTAATCAATTTGATTTCAGCAACAAGCGAGATCCTTTTAAACCGTATATTGCCGTCAAAGCTGTGAAGGGTGCAGCAGGCGGTGTTGGACGATCCGCTTTACCGATTCACAGTTTTGATATAAGCCAGTTCAAGCTTATCGGGATTGTGCTTGGTGGTAAGGATAGTTTTGCGCAGGTTGTTGATCCTAACGGCAAGGCTTATGTAATTTCGATAGGCAAGACCATTGGGAAGAATGAGGGAAAGGTTGTTGCTATAACTAGAACCCATGTTGAAATCACTGAGCAGTTTAGGGATGATAATGGCAGGGTGCGCAAAGAAAATATCAGATTAACCCTACCCAGGAAACATTAAGGAGTTGAGCATGGGCAGATCATTTAGAAAAACAGTAATCTTATCGTTTGTTACGCTTTTATCATTTGGAACGGTCGGTGGGTTCACAAATTTAGCGGAGTCTGCGCAGGAAACAGCTCAACCATCCAAGGCCAAGCTTGCATCTATAGAGTCAATTACAACCTCTGGCGGGGGAGATGCAATTGATTTGATCGTTAAGCTTACTGCACCGGCAACATATACAAGCTACAAAACAGTTTCACCACTAAGGCTTGTTGTTGATCTGTCACAGGTTAGCCCAGGAGCGGTTTCATCTGCCATGGTGATAGACAAGGCTAACTTTAAAGCTGCTACGGTTAATCGCTATGAAACGGATGCTGGTGTGTTGACCCGGCTTGAGATTGAGCTACAACAGGATCTTGAGGCTGTTTTAAAAACTGTTCCTGAAAAGCCGGGTGAATTGCATATTTCATTTCCAGGCTATACAAAAGCCGTTGTACCAAATACAGGCATTAATGTCAGCAATAAGGTAGTGGCATCTCCTCCTGCTGTGCCTGCAGCTACTGGATCTGATAATAAGGTAGAGAAAGCAACTAACAATAATGCTGTGACTATACCAGATACAAAAAAGAATGGAACAGAGTCTGGTTCTATAGGTAATCAATCAGTAAGTCTCACTTCAATAGTTGCTTCCGAAAAGTCAATACTGCTAGCAATTAGCGGAGTGGCTTCTGATTTTAAATCATTCCGATTGAACAGGCCTGAACGATATGTTGTTGACATTCAGGGTGCCGTTAGTGTTTTACCTGCCAGGACTGTTCCGATTAATACCAAGGGTGTTGCGTCAGCAAGGATAGGTCTTTATCCCGACAAGGTGCGTGTTGTGTTTGATGCCGTTTCTGACAGTCTTCCTGAAGTTAAGGCTGTTAAGACGGCAGACGGTATTCTGATAGAGTTTCTTGCGGGTAATACTGATAATAACAAAAACAACATTAATTCGGCTTCTCCTGTAAAGATCGCAACGTCACCTGGTCAAGCATTGAATTCGACGGGTTCCACGGCGGCAGTATCTTCGGCTCCTACTGGAAGAAAGACCTTGACCCCATCAGTATTAAAAATTGAGATGATTGACTTCCAGGTTGTAAATGGAATATCGCGTGTAGCTGTGAAAACATCTGGTAAGGCTGTTATTGCATCACCGGAAACAACAGCTGGTTTTGTTACACTGACATTAAACAACTGTCAACTTCCCAAACAATATCAGAGATCAATTGAAACGAAAGGCTTCATATCACCTGTTTTGCGTATTACACCTTTGCAGATCAAAACCCGCAATGGGATGAATACTAAAATCCGGATCGCAATGAGGAAAGCTGTTCCGTATGAGTTTAAGCAAGAATCTGATATGGTTTTTGTCGATTTCAAAAATCCTGTTGAGTCAAGTTCCACCGTTCTGCAACCTCCTGCTTTGAAAAGTAAGGTGGCTGTGGCGACAGGCAATAAGGCCAGTAGTCTTAATGAGCTTTCTGGTGATCCAGAACTGAAAGCTGGACGCGTTGCAAAGGCGGGGTCTGGAAAGCTCTATAGGGGGCGTAAAGTTACACTTGAATTTGCTGATGCAGAGGTAAGAAAGATCTTTCAATTGTTGTCGGAAGTTAGTAACAAGAACTTTGTATTGGGTGATGACGTTACTGGTGCAATCAGCATTAAACTTGTTAATGTTCCCTGGGATCAGGCTCTAGATATAATCCTTGAAACAAAGGGGCTCGACAAACGTGAGGACGGCAACATCATTGTTATCAAAGGCAAAGGCAAGTTTAAATCCCAAGCCGAGGAAGATCTGGAAATTAAGAAACAAAAATACAAATCCATGGAGTTGACGTCGGAAACATTCAGCGTCAACTATGCAGACCTTCAAGGTGTAGTAACTCAATTTAACGCTCTAAAGTCTGAACGTGGCGTGATTACGCCAGATACGAGAACAAACAAGGTTATTGTAAAAGATATTCCCCTGATGATTGAGGAAATGCGCAAAGTGCTAGTTCAGCTCGATATTCCCGAAAAGCAGGTGATGATTGAAGCACGGATAGTTGAGGCAACATCCACATTTACGCAGTCATTGGGTGTGAATTGGGGCGTGCATTATAATTCACCAGCATCTATTTTGTATGGTATCAACAAAATTGACTCAGGTATGGGAGGTTTGACGACTGCAGCACCAACCAGTGGCGTCGGAACATCTCCTGGTATTAACACCGACATCTCCTTCGGCACTTTGGGTGGAAATGTTAAGTTGGATATGCGCTTGAGTGCTGCTGCCAGTGCCGGCCTGGTTAAAATTGTTTCTTCTCCAAAAATCGCAACATTGAACAACAAGGCCGCAAAGATTACTCAAGGTCAGTCTGTTCCATATACATCGTCAACATCAGACAAGGTTGAAACAAAATTTGTTGAAGCTGCTTTGGCGCTGGAGGTTACTCCACATATAAATCCCAATGGTACAATCAGTATTAAGATTGATGCCAAGAATGATTCTGTTGGTTCGGTACCGGCAGGGTCTACTGCCCCTTCGATAAACAAGAAACAAGCTACTACGGAAATGTTGCTGAAGGATGGAGAAACGACAGTGATTGGTGGTATCTATGTTGATACGGATTCATCTAATGATGATGGGGTCCCATTCTTGATGGATATTCCGATTTTTGGCAATCTTTTCAAGACAAAGAGTACAACCAAGGTCAAGACCGAATTGCTGATATTCATAACGCCAAGGATTATTGTTAACGGAACTATCACCTAAAAGCAGGTCTTGGTGTGAAGATCCCACCAGCATGT
>DAONZY010000034.1:0-27822 GCA_035407085.1 Deltaproteobacteria bacterium
TTTTTCATAATATCTCCTTGAACTTGCGCAGATCACACCTGCTTACAATGATACCAATCGTTGGCAGATTCACCTCAATATGCATACAAAACTTCAATATTTGCCTGTCCAGACGAGATATTTTGCCGCTCTCCTTGAATTTCCAGGCGATAAATATAGGGGAAGTGCTGAGGGGTAATGACGGTACTCGATTCAGCAACACCGGCTCCTTCCAGTTGCAAACCGCTCTGGTCAGAATTGCCAAGTGAAGTATCCACAATCTTTGAATACACCATAAATGGGTTCCCAGCAACAGCAGTGAGCTGGAATGAAACATCAGGACTTTGTTTTGGATTTGGCTGTTTACTGCAGTTTGATGGCCAATTGGCTGTAGCTTTGGTCAATTTAGCCTGAAGGCATGTCTGGTCACCAAGTTGGGGCGATATGACACTAAAGTCCGTTTGAACCATAGTCGCAAGGTTCGATGCAGAATAGTTCCTGAAAATCATCGGCATAATGTCTTTGGTTAGTATCTCTGTACCTCCATAAGCCGCCTCAACTGAAGTCTTGTAACGCTTGTTCATGCCCGAGACAACAGTGCTCCGGGTAACCATCAACATCAATGACATCACAATACCAAGTGATATGAGGGTAAGCATTAAAGCTGTAACCAAAGCCACACCGTTTTCATTTCTCAGAAATTTCATATTATTACCTTCCGCTACTGATTGGCAGCGAGATTTTTGGGGCGCATAACAATGCGATAAAGTTTCCAGCGATAATTCTGCAAGTTATTAGCATTAATATCATATGACCGTGTTAAAGCTGTCTCTCCGGTATCTCCAACCAGTATAGGTGATGGGCTGATATATGAGGGGTCTCGACGGCCATTCTGCGCCAGGATGTAAACTTTGATAATCTTAAGACTGTTCCTGATATTTGGAACTGTTTCAGACGTACTATTATTAGTAGGGGACAGGGCGTCCTGCACCTGGTTGGCCAAACCCAGTGAAGAAGCAGGGCACACACCATTACAACTGGATCCATCGGCATTGGAGTAAGCATCAATGGCACCGTTTCCATCCATGTCCCACCCCAGCACAACCTGCATGTCTGCAACACAATCAACCAGAGGGATATAGTTCAATTCTCCATCAGAATGGTTCACAGTTGCCTTGTACAAAATACCAACGCCTGGTGCACATACGGAAGGAACATTTGTGGAAGGCCTTGATACAAAATAATCAGCACGATTGAACGGCATGCGCAAATCAGCACCATTAATGCCATAAATGGTATAGATGCCCCCACTAAGTGCCGCCAACTGATCAAAGGCAGATGAACCATAGGAAAAATAAAAACTTTGTGATGCAGAACCGTTAGTATCAGCAATCAGTGTTGACGTCTGTGTTGTGGACGTCACCCGCCTTCTGAATAGCACGACCTTTTCTCCACCAGTAAAGTTCTCTGCTGCAGATTCCCATAGATGCGGACTAACACTCCCGCCACCAGCAGCAAATTCAATATAGCTCCATTTCTGTGATGTGTTAGTGATACCAACCGTTGATGCCTTGATTGCAAGATAATCGGTACCAGGCAAAAAATTATAGGTAACACCACCAGACGTGTCCGTCACCCCGCTGGCCAGATTATTGCCACCAACAATCGGGCGAGGCGGCTCTGTGCCTACGGAACTTGTATAATCATTGTAGCTATTTGCTGGTGTACTGGCTGCCTCACCCAGATAAGCCACAGGAGAAGACTCTGTAAAAAGGCCAAGGCCAGCCTGTTGTAGGTCATGCCGCATCATTTCAAGACCGATAATGCCTTCTATATTGCTTTCTTCGCTGCGAAACAGCTTGGAAGTCTGCTTTAATATCGTGTCAAATGAACTGGCAGTAATCATCAATACTGTTATGAAAACCGCCATAACAACTATCAACTCAATGAGTGTAAAACCTTTGCTGTTAATTCGCATAATAAAACCCGATCACTGGTTTGACTTTGTAATAACTGTCGAAGCGCCATGATTATACTGGACATTTTTATAAGTCCACCTGATCTCAAAATCCACCTTCTTTGAGTTCTGCAGACTGGAACCGCTCCTGGTTACAGAATAGTTTTTGAAACCAGACAAAACCTGACGTCTGACAAATGAGTTCCTAGTAGTAGTTGACACAAGGTCAAAGCCTTTGGCCATCTCTCTTGACATCTGGTCATCAGCCACCATGACAGCTTCATTGCGAAAATGATTTTGCATGTTATGGCTAAGGGCATAGTTAACTGTCTGCAATAATCCCAGTAGACCAACCATCAGGATTACAATTGCAACCAAGAACTCTATCAGCGTAAAACCACCATTATTGTGTAGTGCAGCTGTCAGGTTGCCCATCACTGGTGCTGTCCCCTCCCTGCCCCATGTTGGTTCTGGCTGTGTGGATGACAATGCAGTCGAACATCGCCCCACTGTTGACGGGATTGATATAGATTGTTTGATGATCATTTGTGTTTCCTCGAATATCAAAAAGGATCGTTTCACCAGAAAAATCAGTCCCACCGGTTTTTGAATATTTATAGGGAGAATTGACGCTTCTTAGCACCTTGGTACCGGATGCAAATTTTGCTTCATTTTCTGAACTATACTGTCTAAAAGTGTAACTACCAGGCTCCATCACTATCGCATGTCTCTTTTTTGTGTAAATGGAATTTAGCCTTGCTTCGTTCAAATCATTAAATAATTCTCTGGTTCTGCTCTCAATCTGTTTTCTGCGTTGCGTTGCAGAAAAATCCATTGTGGCAATACTTAACAAAATACCAAGTATCACCAAAATAACGATCAACTCAACTAATGCAAAGCCAGCCCTATTCATAAACGTCTCCTAAAAACAACATAACTGGCGGCGACTGAAACAGTCCTGAACAATGAAACATTAATGGATCTATTTTTCCCTTATGTGCAACAACTTTTTAACCGGAGGCGGATTTGTTATCAGAGACAGCCCTTGTCCGGTTGGCGGAACACCAAAGATTGGGTTGGTAAGCCGCCTGCCCTCCAGACGCTGGCTGCCACTACCGCTAAAAGCTGATGCAAGACTAATCTCAGCAAATGCACCTGTGGACACCTGCAAAAGCGCCTTACCCTTCATTGCAGCCGAGGGCGGTACACCGCCGGTATCATACCTGGGAGCCCAAATATAGGTCTCACCACCAAATTGACAAACATCATGACTTGGTTTGAATGTGGTAAAAAACACCGCACCCGCAGGTGAGGCAATAGGATCTGTAATCATTCGCTCGCTTAGCAAATTACCGGAAGCCTGGTCAAGATTAATAACCCAGCCAGCCATCGTGTTAGGTAAAGTGGCCGAAGGGGCAGTATTTGTGTCACCAGATTGATCACATAATGCCGTACTGCTGCCTGTGCAAGTACTAGTTATAGTTGAATTAGCGGCATTAGAACAATTTTGGTCGATATCATTGACTGTTCCACCAGGGACAACTGTCTGCATGGTCCGTGTCAAAGTAGAATAACAAGGTTCCTTGATGCCGTACAACCTCTGTTGTGATGTGGACAATGCATCGTCAGATTTGAAATAATTTCTGCCGGTTCCAAAGAAAACCCACAAATTACTGTTTTTTCTATCCTGTGATTTTGTAATAGACGTTGTAACAGGCCCGGTTCCACTTATCAAAGTGCTCAGGGTCCACCTTTTGGTTGTATCCGTGCTGGCAGGATCTGCACTTTCACGGGTCAACAACCTCAAGACACCGCCTTTTGTCCAAGTGTTGGGAGTAACTGTAGTATCTTTCTGGACATAGCCGATGTAAACGGCATCATCGCTGTAAAAACCTCTTGAAGACTGATTGGAGCGGTCCGTATCAATCGCAGCCGTTGACAATGTACCGGCAAATGCATTTGTCAGGCCACTATCAATCGTCCTTATCAAGCTTCCAGAAGCCAGATCCACAATGAAAACCTTCAGATTTTGATCTGACTGCCCTTTAAACTCATTGAGGGATGTGTTGATTGGTCCGGTCGGCCCAGAGGCAAAAACAGCAAACCATTTACCGTTCTTGGTATGATCAGGAACGCCAGTTGCGCTTTGTGTAGCAATCCTGACAATCACAGGACCTGTTGTAGCATAACCCAGGTCTGTAAGCCCGGAAGATCCGGTAAATTCCCACAGATATTTGGGGTTGGCGGGATCTGTGACGTCCAGAGCAAAATATGAAGAATAACCTGTACCTGTGACAGGTGTTTTTACACAGCCGGCCGGGGCCACACAGGAGTTGGTTGTTGCTTTAACTGCCCCACCAATACCCATACCACCAATCAGAATGGTTCTCCAGGTACCTGCCGCCTTTGTACATTGTGAATAATCTGTCGCGCAAGCGCCACTGGGACTAGTCGGTAAACCAACACTTGCATCAATAATTGTAGGAGTTCTGTCAACATAATAGATATGTGGATAAGAAGGGTCAGCCAAGTACTTGAGATATGGCAAGACCTGACTTGGAATAAAAGACCAGATCTCACTTCCAAGATTGTCGCTTAAAGTTGCTGGCGTACAAACCCCAGCAGCATTACAGCTCGAAGTACTATTGATCAACATTGCCTTGTTGAAAGCCAGGTCAAGCTCTTTTAAAACCCCCAATTTAAAGGCATGCAGCATCCCATCGTTTCCTCCGACAAATGCCATACCTCGGTTCTTGTAGACAGATGTGTTCAAAAAAGCCGCATATGTAGAATCACCATAACCTGTTGGAGAAGACTGATTGTAAATATTCAGTCTGTTATTGGACACAAGTTTTGGAGTTGAGTTTATAATATCTCCCAAGCGCCATTCATGAGTGTAAAGTGTGCAAGCACCACCAGAGGGGCATTGATCGTCAGCTGTACAACTAATCTGTTTGTTGGTTGAACAAACTTTCATGCTGACCTTGCGGTTACGATAGGCCGTACTATCAGAATCGTTGGGCTGATCCGTACCTGAAATCCAGTCAATCAGAGTTATTGCCTTGGCCTCCGTAGCTGTCTGTAACAGACTCCAGCTTGAACTCCCCAAATCCGACAAACGATATGTAGTACCTGCCGATTTGCTGTAAAAAGTCTGAGGCGTATTGCCAAATGATGAGTTGTATCCTGTATAAATGGTACGAGGATTGGCAGCCAGATCACGTGCCCACAGCAAACGCCCAGCCTTCCAAAGACTTAACACATTATCAGGTTCCACCACATCAGTTGTTGTCGGAGTGTCCGCACTGCCATCGCCATTAGAATCAGTAAAACGAAAAACTTTTGTCTGATTGGTCGACGGGTTGAATTCAAACTGAGCAATTTTGTCCTGTTTTAATTCCAATGTAAAGTTCTGGTTTGAATCCTCTCTAATTGACGTCTGTTGCAAATTAGGATCCAGGTAGTACCACAGGTTCTGTATCTCGCCAATCCAGCTAGCCTGGGTATTATTCTCAAATGTCTTATTAGGATAAAAAACGGCTTGCAACAGATTGGCGCCACTCCCCTCACTGTTGTTCAATATAGATGCCGCAGTTCCGGAAGCAACGCGGGCAAGCATCTCTTCCAGCGCTTTCTGCAACTGTTCATCAAGTTCCAACGGATTACTTACAGGAAAATAACTATCCGGAACGCCGTCGTTATCCCTGTCCCATTTTGCTGTGGTATCGGGCTTGCCTGTCCCAATAAAACCACCCCATTTGGCAGCATACCACAACGGATTTTTAAGATTGCCAGCAGATGAATATGAACTTGATGTGGAAAAATCCAGGGTGGTGTTCAGCGGAAGGCTTGCAATTGGCGATCCGGAACCAACATCTTTATCTTTTACGACCAGATAGGTACCATCCCCCAATGTACCCAATGCAGAATTGGCCTGCGTACCGGAAATAACAAATCCCAGCACCTGATCGATACTGCCGGCAGCATAATCGGAGTTGACCGTAATGCGCAGGTCCCCCGGCAACGTCCCCACACACGAACCGTAATTTGCGTCAGCTGCGGCCTGCGTGCAAATTTCATAGGTAACAATGGCGTCCATATCATGGTCCGCCCCCTGCTCTACGTCTTCAAAATTGATTCGGAATTTGGCATATACAATGTTGTTGCCGCTGTCATACTTGAGGTCATCAATATAAAAGTCAACCAGGCTGTTGGTCGGGCAGAATGCTGTTGCGCTGCAGCCAGATAATCTTAAACCGTTAGAGTCGATGGTACGGGTTGTACACTTATCCCAGCAGTTTTCTTTAATACTATGACTACCACTGACCGACTTACCAACAGGCACAACATTAACAAGCCGGCCGCCAGCCTTGATCTTTATGTCGGCAAATGGTGAAGAAAGCGCAACCACAAACGTATTAACCGGTGCAAATCCCGTTGCTGAGTTAAAACGCGTCTTCCCATAATAGGCCACGGCAGCGGCATAATAGGATCCCAACTTTGTTGGTTCCTCCGGACAGATGCCCCTGATTGTGTGCAGATTGGTAACACTTTTGGCGGAACAGATAAAATCAGTGGAACCGCCGCTCTCACCAATAAACCAGTTGTTACTATCAACTCCTTCAGTGGCACTAATGTCATCAAGCAGCTCGTTCAGCAGGGTTTTTCCGCTGACTGTCT
The DNA here is from genome assembly GCA_035407085.1 of Deltaproteobacteria bacterium. GTDB lineage: Bacteria > Desulfobacterota > Desulfuromonadia > Geobacterales > Pseudopelobacteraceae > JBGSQR01. Next base: position 6,617 of record DAONZY010000034.1, read on the forward strand.
GCACCGCCCCCAGTCCCAATGTTGGCGTGGCCGTATCCTCATCAAAAGTAGCATATGAGGTTCCAGGGATCTGATCCGAATCATAACTACTGTTCACATCACTGAGCACCAGGTTGAATGCCTGGGAACAGGAGGGATAGATCTGGTATGGTTGAAAAAACTCACTGCCCTTGTTATAACCCCAAGCCGGTTTGGTCAGGTTAACGCCGGCATCCGCAGGATTGGTGTAAGTGAATGCTGCAGTGGCAGCCCCCTTACCGGCAAAATAACGCAATGACTCATACATCATCTCACCGATGGGATTACCCCACATCCGGCACTCACCTTCATTGATAGGACGTGTGGTAATCCAGCCACAGTTGGAGTATGAACGTGAGCCATAGTCATAATCAATAACCTTAAGCCGGTCCATACTGATAATCAGGTTGCCCTTGTCATTTTCTTTAGTCTGCTGTGTACCGTTATTCAGATTGACCTCATCGGAGACCGGTCCCGGGTTTTTATGCAATACACCGCCAGACTTGTTCTTGGTGTAAGAGGTGGTCATGAAGCCGAAATACATCTTGGCCTTGTCGAAACAGAGCCCTTCATTAATGTTATTGTCAACATCGCGAATGCAGTCGTTATCGGTACTACACGACTTACCCATGCTCTTTGAGCACACCTTGCTGATGCCGGTCCCGTCGTCTTGGTATTCACCGTATTTTTGGAACAACCCGATGGGTCGGTAATCGCTCCCATACAGCCGACAACGCTCAAACTTGTTATCCTCTGAAAGAGTGCCGACACCGCTTTTACAGACCTCAACTTGCACCGTGTAATCAGAGCGATTGGTAGATGCGCTGCCACCGCCAGTGAATGTATCACCGCAAACCGGTGCTTCCTTGGATGCCCACTCCCAGATACGCCTATTAGAGTTGGTGATCATTCTCAGCAGCGGTGTCCCGCCATCCGTCAATGTAGTATTACAGAACAGGTGGCGTCCGGGGGCAGTGGGAGCAGTCGGAGTACCGGTAGTCACAAAGTTTTCACTCTTTAAAGTACAGTCATTTGTACCATTAACAATATTGGGTGCCCGCACATTCAAGGTAGGGGTTGAAGACCTATATCCAAATACACGCCATGTAGTTCCGCCAGGCAACTTGTACCAGATTTTTACGCTGTCATTACCAGTAGTTTCAACATGCCTGACAATCAAACGATACCAGGTATTACCAGATAAAGAGTAAGTACCAGAGGCAGTATCAGATGGCACTGTGCAGCCCCCCACATTGGGATCACACCCTTTAGCGGGGTGGGTACCATACCAGCCGACTTGTTCATCTCCTGTAGTGGTCTCGACAATATTGCCATTGGCAACGTTCCTGACTTCAAGTTCCAGGGTATCATCACCATCAACAGCAAAAACCCAGTCTCCTCCGCGACTCCTGTCATTGGTATTGCCAGTGCCAACCTGAAAATCTGCAACAACCACTGAAGTATAGTTGTCACCAATATCTGTGTCGACATTGTTGAAATCAGAAACAAATGCAGGGGTTACACCAGACAAAAACTGGGTTTCATCAATGGCCGTCATGACCTCGGCATGATCGCTGTACGGGGCACCCGTGGCATCCAGGGCATACCTGACCACAAGCATCTTGTTCAGACCCGGCTTGCCGCTGCCACCCCAGGTAACCGCAGACAATGGACAGGTACCGGTTGTAGTTGGTGCTACCACACCCAACAGGTTAATGGATTTATCTGTACATGCGTAACCGCTATCACAATCGCTGTCGGTCAGACAGAGGTTCTTATATACGCCTGTTGTGCTGTTGTAGCAGAGTCGCCCGGTATACTCCTTGCCCCAGCTATGTGCATCCTGGGGAATGTAAGCCCGCTTGAGCACATTCTTTACTTCAGGCAGATCACGGGAACCGCCGTACATGACCTTCCTGATCACGTCCATGCGAGACATGGTCAGCCAGTTGAGAAGGTTTCCGCTTATCTGACCGCTGCTGCAGAAGCGGTCGCTATTGGTTGCAACCGGGGAGAACATGCCGGTACTAGCAGACCCGCCGGTATGCGTGTAGCACTTATAAGGGTTGAAGTATCCATAATATTCGATTGAATGGTCATAGGTCTTCTCAATCTTGCCATCTCCATCCAGATCAACGCCATCATTATAAGCCTCATAATAAAGCTTGTGGTCACGACTGACCTGGAACATGACCATTGGTGGCGGAGACTGGGAAACAAAGGGAGGGCGGATGCAATAATCATTCATGGCCGCCGCGTAAGCAGAATCAACTTGCGCTGCGGAACACAGCCACAAAACAAAAAGACAACACGGCACAATTATGAATGCTCTTATCTGGGTGGTCATATCGCTTACCTCTCAACCTCAATCTCATAAACTGTCTTTCCCACAACCTTAAGAAACACTTTATTTCCAAATCTAACGCTATATATACTACCCTTGCGCCGATAAAACGCCCCTTTGCTGTCCTTTTCCAGGACGATCACCTTTACATCCCTGCGAAGCTTATACCGCGCGTTATTGGTTACAATCGCAGAGCTGTCGATATGGGACACAATTCCAGTATCATACTTGTGATGCACCTTGACGGCATGAGCCGGAAAAGCATTGAAAGTCATATAAACTATCAACATGACGGAAATAATCACTCTCATTTACGCACCTCTTTTGTTTCTGCTGAATTTGGATTGCTTTTGAGCATATTGATTAATGCATCCACATCCTTAGTCCCTACCAGGGCAACACCGTCATGCAGCACTAACGCTGGCGTACCTTTAATCTTTTGGCTCTTTGCAAATCTAATAATTGAATTCAGCTTAGCAGTGCCTGCATCTGTAGGTAATGCGGAAATTTCTTTGCCCATAAACAGATGGTCCAGATCAGAGCGTTTCATTCCAGACAAGACAGCACGCGACTTATCAAAAGCAGCGGGGTGCATCAGTTGCGGATATAGAAAAATATAGATGGCAACATCCGGAAGCCTTTTTTCCAGCTTTATCAATTCAGAATGAAGTTGTCTGCAATAGGGGCAATCTGGATCGGTAAATACATAGAGTTTTTTGCTCCCGACAGGGTTTCCCATAATTATTGAGCTTTCCAAAGGCAGTTTTTTTATATCAACGATTGGAAGATTCTTTTGTCGCAGATGAGTTTTTTTCAAAGGGGTTGCCTTGATGTTCCTCGCATCGGTAATCACCCCCTGCATCAAATGCTGCCTGGCACAATCAACAAAGATGATCCCTTCGACTCCATCCCTTTCCGCAACAACTTCAAATAGCCCCTTAACCGGCGAATACTTAACAGATTTGATCTTAAGGTTCAAAGGCTTTAACAATGCAGAAGCCTCATCAAGGCTCATCATCGGACACTTATCAATTACACACGATGAGGATACGCCCGCAGACATTGCAAATACAGGTAGCGCAAGAAAAGCACAGGTCAGAAATATCCATTTCGGCAAAATACGCATTACAAACATCCCCTTATCAGTCCGCCACTCTCGATCATAATAATCACAGCATCCCCTTCAGCGTTTCCGCGTCACGCATCCCCACCATTATACTGCCGTTATCCAGTACCAATGTCGGCGTGCCGTTGATGCCGTTCTCACCGGCAAACTTGAGTATCGCTTCCACAGCCGCCCTGCTCTCTTCTCTTTTGGGCTTGGGCAGCTGCTTGCCGGTGAAGGACTTGTCCAGCAATTCCAGACTGCCGCTTTCCATTACGGCACGCACCTTTTCCGATACACCGGGATGCAGCGATTCCAGCGGCATCAGCATGACCAGTATCGCCAGATCCGGCGCAGCCTTTTCCAGCTTTTTCAGCTCGGCATGCATCCTGCCGCAATAGGGGCAGTCCGGATCGGTAAAGACGTACAGCTTCCTTGTCCCTTTGGGATTGCCCATGACAACGGCGTGTTGGGCAGGGATTTTTTTGACATCCAGCGAGGTTTGCTGTTTGGGCTGCAGCATGTCTTCCGGATGGGCAAAGACCGGCGTCAGCGTTGCGGCATCCAACACCATGCCCTGCATGAGATGACGGCCGCTCCGGTCAAGATAAACGATGCCGCTTTTGCCGTCCTTTTCAATCAGGATCTCATACAGACCATCCACCGGGGCCGGCTTGATCGATTTGACCCTGCCGCCGATCCTGGAAAAAACCGCAGCGGCAGTGGCCTCGATCTGCTTCTGGTCCGCTGCGGTGGCCTTGGCCGAATCGGCAGCCATAAGCGGAACCGCAGTTGAAACCGTCAAAGCTGCTGCAACTGTAACAATCAATCTATTTAACATAATGCTCCCTGATGGTAATTTGATAAGCCGTTTTTAAGCAAGATCAATGCCGCCACAAGCACATCTGTAACCTGCTGAATAAATGCAGTTTAATTTTGCACAGCATGGCAGCTATGCATTTTTTTCATAGCAATCCGCTTTTCAGAGCCAACGCTATGCAAAGTTTGCTTACTCGATTCCATATTCCTTTAATTTATAAAGCAGCGAACGATGGCTGATTTCCAGGATTTTGGCCGCCTGGGTACGATTTCCGCCAGTCCGGGCCAGGGCCTTGCGGATCAGGTCCCGCTCCATGGCTGCTTCCGCTCTTTTGATGGACAGTTCTTCAGCGGCTGCACCGGATAGCGCCGCCGGAGCCGTGCCTTTCACCACCACGTCCGGCAGACAGGCCTGCGTGATCGTATCACCCTCGCAGAGGATCAGGCCGCGCTCGATCATATTCTCCATCTCACGCACATTGCCGGGCCAGTTGTAGTCGACCAGCCGCCGCATGGCGTCCGGGGCGATCCTGGCCGGGCTGCGCCCCATGCCGGCCGCACAGCGGGTGATGAAGTGTCCGGCCAAAAGCGGTATGTCGTCGATGCGTTCCCGCAGCGGAGGCAGCTGCATGCTGAAGACATTCAGCCGGAAGTACAGGTCTTCACGGAAACGCGCTTCGCGCACATCCGCATCCAGATCGCGGGATGTGGCAGAAACCACGCGCACATTGACCCTGTATGAGGTCTGGGCACCCAGCGGCCGCACCTCTTCCTCCTGCAGCACCCTGAGCAGTTTGACCTGCAAGGATGGCGGCATCTCGCCAACCTCGTCCAGAAACAGCGTGCCGCCGTCGGCCTGCCTGAACAGGCCGATCTTGTCGCTGGAGGCATCGGTAAAGGCGCCTTTGACATGGCCGAACAGCTCGCTTTCCAGCAGGTTTTCCGGTATGGCGCCGCAATTGACCGCCACAAATGGTTTGGCCGCCCTGTTGCCGCTGGTGTGGATGGCCCGGGCCACCAGCTCCTTGCCGGTGCCCGATTCACCCAGGATCAGCACGGTGGTCTTGAGTGAGGCTACCTTGGCGATCAGCGAAAATATCTCCTGCATCTGCGGATTGCGGCTGATGATGCCGCAAAAGCTCTCCTTGCCGCTGACCGCCTCGCGCAGGATGCTGTTCTCGCATTTCAGCCGCTCCCGCTCCTCGGCCTTTTTCAGGACCATGACGATCTCGTCCTTTTTAAACGGCTTGGAGATAAAATCATAGGCCCCCATCTTCATGCATTCGATGGCGGTGTCAACCGAACCGTAGGCCGACATCATGATCACCGGCGCGGCCACCTGCCCTGCCAGGGCCTGTTCCAGGAAGGCCTTGCCATCCATCTCGGGCATGCGAATGTCGCACAGGATAAAGTCATACACCTGCTGCAGCGCCAGGCGAAGCCCTTCCGCTCCGTTTTCAGCCGTATCAGCGCTGTAGCCCTGACGCGACAACATGACCGACAGCATGTGACGCAGATTTTCCTCGTCTTCGATAATCAGGATATGCTTGATGCCCTTCATGTAAGACCGCCCTCCTGGACAACCGCCGGCAAACGAAGAGTAAAGCAGGTTCCGATGCCGGGCTTGCTGCGAACCGAGATCCGGCCGCCGATACCTTCAACAATCCTTGATACAATTGCCAGACCCAGACCGGTACCCCGGCCAGGCGGCTTGGTAGTAAAAAACGGGTCAAAAATGCGTCCCAGATCTTCCGGCGTAATTCCGGCCCCGCTGTCGCTGACATCAATGCGAAGGCATATTCTGCCGACCGGCCGGCTGTCGTCCTGATCGGCAGCAACAGTTATCTCCAGCCGCCCCCCTTGGGGCATGGCATCCCGACTGTTCAAAAACAGGTTGATCAGCGCCTGCTGCAGTTGGTGGGGATCCACATGGGCCGGGGGCAGTTTCTGATCATAACGACGCACAACCTCGATCTGCTTCATGGCCCCCTGGCTGTCAACCAGTTCCAGGGTTTCGTCAACCAACTGGCCGATATTCACATCCTCCAGTGCAGCCCGGCGCGGCCGGGAAAAATCTAGCAGACCGCGGATGATCCTGTCGATCCGGCCACATTCCTGGGTAATCCGCTCGGCATAATCATGACCGCTGGAGCCGGCCGGCTGTTCCGCAGCCAGCAATTCGGCATAACCAAGGACAGATGACAGCGGGGTGCCGACCTCGTGGGCCATGCCGGCCGCCAGCAGGCCGATGGACGCCATTTTCTCGGAACGGAGCGACTCCTCGCGCGCCTGTATCAATTCCCGGTTGGCCTTTTCCAGCGCCGTCACATGGCTGTTGACCTGGCGATCCTTGATCATCAGTGTTTCCGACATGTCGTTGAAGGCATCGGCCAACTGGGCCATCTCCAGGCTGCCGGAGGCGCTGACCTGCTGACCGTAATGCCCTCTGGTGATCTTTTCCGTAGCTGCCAGCAGATTGCTGACCGGACGGACAACGATCCTGGAAAGGATATAGGCGCCGATCCCCATCAGCAGCACAAAATCGATCACGAAATAGGCCATGAACAATTCCCTAGACCGCCTGAGCCGGGCCTTTTCGGCCTCCAGCGAAAGCAGCAGACCGGCCCGGCCGGCAACATTTCCGGAGCGAACAACCTGCATCACAACGCCGATATTATCTCCATCTGACGAGATAAAGCGCCCCTCGCCCCCCTGGGGAAAACCGCTGAACGGGCCGAACAGATCGCTGCCTTCGCGACCGGACGTATAGATGTATTTACCCTTGGAATCCAGCAGGGTCAGCCGGATGGTATCGTTGTCTTCGGAGAGTTTGTAGCCGTAAACCGCGGCCGGTGTGTTGGGTGAGATCAGGCCTTCGGGATAGGTTGGCAGCTGTTCGGGAAGCTGACTGACAAAGGTTGCCAACAGCATGCGTCCGTGACGGGCCTTCTGGTCATACAGGTCTTTTGCTGCGGTGCGGAAGGCAAACAGGCTGAACAGCAGCCAGGTCATAAGCAGCAGACTGCTGAGAAACGCCAGAATGGATACGGTCAGGCTGGGTCTGAGGCTGCGCAATGCTACCCCCTGTCTGGAGTTCCCAGTGACAGATACCAGAGGATGATCTGCCGGCCATAGAAGATGTAAAGAATCGCGCCGAAAACCAGATATGGGCCAAAGGGAATCGCCAGTTTAGAATCCTTCTTCTGGATCATCATCAGGGTAATGCCAAAGATCGAACCGGCCAGCGAGCTGATGAAGATGATGAACGGAATGGCCTGCCATCCCAGAAAGGCGCCCATCATGGCCAGCAGCTTGATATCTCCGCCCCCCATCCCTTCCTTGCCGGTGAACAGTTGATAGCCGTAGGCCACCAGCAACAGGCTGCCGCCGCCGGCCACGATACCGATCAGCGAGTCAAGCCAACCCAACCAGGGCAGAACGAATGAAAATGCAAAACCGGCCAGAATGCCCCCCAGAGAAATCTCGTCCGGGATGATCTGATGTTCGATATCGATGAAGGTGACCACCACCAGTGAGGAGCAGAACAGAAACAGCGCCAGAAAGGTCAGCGAAGGGCCCAGTTTCAGAAACAGAAACAGGGTCAGCAGACCGTTGATCAATTCCACCAGCGGGTACTGCAGCGAAATACGGCTGCGGCAGCCGCTGCATTTCCCGGCCAGCATCACATAACTCAGCAGGGGGATGTTTTCGTACCAGCGGATACGGTGATTGCAGAGCGGACAGTGGGATGGCGGCGACACAACCGACTCCCCCCTGGGCATACGCGAGATGCACACATTCAGGAAAGAACCGACCACCGCTCCCAGCAGAAAGGCAAATACAGGCAGGATCGTATGTTGATTCATGGTGTCCCTGTCATCCGGTCAGTCAAAGCTGTCCGACAAATGGCTTGTAATCGCGCTCTTCAGACACATCTCCACCTCTGCTGCGGTGGAAAGCGCCAGACAGGCATCAGCAATTTCGTTGACCTGCTTCATATCACAGCGCCTGAGCAGCTTCTTGACCTTTGGTATCGAAGCAGCGGTCATGGACAGTTCGTCGAAACCGAAGGAAAGCAGCAACGGAAGGTAAAGCGGATCGCCCGCCATCTCACCGCAGATACAGGCCCGTATACCGGCCTCCTTGGCAGCCGTTACTATGCGGCGCAGGGAACGCAGTATGGCAGGGTGCAGCGGCTGATAGAGTTCGGAGAGTTGCTCGTTGGCGCGGTCAACTGCCAGGGAATACTGGATCAGATCGTTGGTGCCAACGCTGAAGAAATCGGACTCGCGGGCCAGCAGATCCGCAACGACAACAGCGGAAGGGATCTCGATCATGACACCGACCTGAATATTGCGGTCATAGATGGTACCAGCCGCATCCAGCTCTGCCATGGCTTCGGCAAGCATGGCCCGGGCACGGCGCAACTCCTCCAGCCCGGAGATCATCGGGAACATGATGCGCACATCACCAAAGGCGCTGACACGCAGGATAGCACGCAGCTGCTTTTTAAAATCATCCGGCAGCGCCAGCGACATACGGATGGCCCTGACCCCCAGGGCCGGATTCTGCTCAACAAATGACGGGTGGCCCACCAGCAGTTTGTCACCACCCGCATCCATGGTGCGGATGGTCAGGGGATGGGGGGTAATGGCCTGCTGCATGGCGGCGTAGACCCGGAACTGTTCCTCCTCATCCGGCATCACGCTGCGATTCATGAACAGCATTTCGGTACGATACAACCCAACACCAGTGCCGCCGTGGCACAGAACAGAAGCACCCTCTTCAGGTATCTCCACGTTACCCTTCAGATCCAGTTTCTGACCGTCAAGCGTCTCGGCCGGCAGTCCGGCAATCTTGAGCAGTTCCTGCTCGACATACTTGTTGTAACGTTGACGTTCAAGGTAATCGACAAAGGTATCCCGATCCGGATTGACGATGATCTCGCCGGTAAAACCGTCCAGTATGGCCGTGGCGCCGTCCAGCGAGAAGTCGCCTCCGCCCTCCACTGCTGCAACGGCCGGCAATTCGAAGGCTCTGGCCAGGATCGAGGAGTGGGAGGTTTTACCGCCCACCTCGGTGATGATGCCGACGATCCGGCTATGGTCCATCTGCAGGATATCCGCCGGTGAAAGGTCATGGGCGGCCACGATGGTCTGCCCGTCATCAGGGGTGATCGGCGCATGCGGCACACCAGCCATGTTGCGGAGTACCTTTTCGATGACGGTTTCCACATCGCTGATCCGCTCGCGCAGATAGGGGTCTTCCATCGCCGAAAACACCTCGCGATAGCGGTGCAGGGTCCGGCGCAGGGCAGACTCTGCATTGATCAGACTGCCATTGATGTTGGCCGCCGCCTCGCTGAACAGGCGCTCGTCACCCAGGATCATCAGATGGGTGTCGATGAAAAACAGGTGCTCATCGCCGGTGGTCGCCTGCAGCTGACCTTTCAGGGCCTTGAGTTCGGCACAGGTACGGTCAAAAGCATCGCGCAGGCGCCTTGTTTCACCATCGGCAGATTCACGGCTGACCGGATACTCGTCTACAGCCAGATGACTCCTGTCAACAACCCTCAACCTGCCGACAGCAATACCCGGGGAAACCGCGATACCGTTCAGCCTGCGTATTTCAGTCTTCACCGAATCCATTGATAATAAGCTCTCCGATCACATCCATTGCCTCGGCCTCATCGCTGCCTTCCACCACCAACTGAACCATGCTGCCCTTTGATGCGGCCAGCATCATGATGCCCATGATGCTTTTGCCGTTGACCTCGATACCTTCCTTGACAAGCTTGACCTCGCTGCCGAACCGGCTGGCAGTTTTGACAAACAGGGCCGAGGCCCGAGCATGCAGGCCGAGCTTGTTTACAATCTGAAAATCCTTAGCTAGCATCTTGTGAGCTTACCTTCCGACAAAATTTAACGGGCTATCATAAAAGCAGTCTGTTTCATAGCATGACGACCACGGCCAGTCAAGGACTGGCGCGCTATCGGACTAGCCCGTAATCGGACAGTCTGACAAACCGGAAACCGCGGCGCTTCAGTTCAGGAATGGCTGCAATCAGGCCGGCGCCACTTTCTGCCTCAGGATGATTCATGTGCAAGATGGCGATATCCCCGTTTCGGGCTGCCAGCATTGCGGCACGCACCTGCTCCTTCTTGTAGGTGGCTCCAGCATCGCCCAGTATGGAAAAACCAATCACCTCATGCCCCAGGCGCTGCGAAACGCTTACTGCCACCTCATCATAATAGGCGGTTCCGGACCGGTAATAACGGGGCCGTTTGCCGGTCAGCCCCTGAATCTTGAGCGCATTGACCTCGATCTCATCCACCAGTTCGTCCAGACTCCGCGTCCCGGCAATACCGTAAATCCCTTTTCCGTTGACCGAAGCCGGACGGTGCAGCAGGCCGTGGTTGGCAATCTCGAACAGCGGGTTGGCGGCCAGGCTGGCAAACACATCAGGATTGGCGTCGATCCAGCGGGCATTGATGAACAGCATGGCCGGTATGTTTTCCCTGATCAGATATTCAATCATCGCCCGGTCATATCCCTTTCCCCGGGCGCTGCCACAAGCATCCAGGGTCAAAGCCAGTACCCGGTCGCCGGTCTTCATACGGTTGCGCACCCCGTTGACGTTCTCCCCCCACTCCTTAGGCACCATACCGCCAAATTCATGCCGAATCTCCTCCTTCAGCCCGGCCAGTCTGTCGATCTGACCGGCAAAGGTGCCGGCTGGCATGGCCAGAATCCAGACAAAACATAAAACAGCATACCTGATCATCGCAATATCCTCCTGCACGCATAAAAACAGGCGGGGCAGCTTCCATCTGCCCCGCCCTTATTCATCGATTAACCTTAAAACTGCCCTTAACCACTGAGACCACTGAGAATACAAAAAAACATGATCCTCTTGCAAAAAGATTGTCATCCCCGAGTGGTTTTGTCGGGGATCCATTCTTTTCAACAACTTAAAAGCTGGATTCCGGCCAGAAACCTGCCGGAATGACATGTTACGAGACTTTTGCAAGAGGCTCACATTACAACATTTGTTATATTCAGTTTCACCTGTCTGGTGAAATTGTGTGATTTTGAATCCCCTGTTTCTTCCCAACAAACTCTGTGTACACTGTGGTTCAATGCTCCTATAGGATTAAACTACTTGAGAAACTCACCGGCACTGATGATACCTTCCCGGCCTGAGCGAAGCAGGTCAATTGCAAGCTCGCTCACTCCGAGACGTGACCGTTTGGAAAAAAAGTCAATCAGCATGGGCAGGTTGACACCGGTCAATACCTCCAGCTTGCCGTCCTTGAGAAAAGACATGGCCATGTTGGACGGGGTGCCACCAAACAGGTCCGTCATTATGATAGCTCCGTCAGTGCTTACCCTTTCAACCGCCTCAACCACCCGATTCATGATGTGGTCGGCCTGTTCGTCGGGCGCCACCTCCACATATTCACAGCACTCCTGTTTGCCGACGATCATCTCGGCTGAACGCAGCAGCGCTGCCGCCAGGTCTGCGTGGGTTACCAAAACCAATCCAATCATTGCTGCCCCTTTTCCATATCTCTGTGTGTTATTCGAACATGCGGCCACTGCCCGGCCAGATGCCTGCCGGCTCGCTCGGCAATTGCCACCGATCGGTGCCGTCCGCCGGTGCACCCAATGGCAATGGTCAGATAGGCCTTGCCCTCTTGACAACAGGCCGGAACGACCAGGTCAAGCAGGCTGAAAAAACGCTCCAGGAATTGCTCCGTCAGGGGACTATCCATCACATACCCCCTGACCGCGCTGTCCAAGCCGGTGCCGTCTTTTAGTTCCGGCACAAAAAAGGGATTGGGCAGAAAACGTACATCCATTACGATGCTTGACTCCAGCGGTACACCGTAGCGGAATCCAAACGACTTGACCTCGATCACCAGAGGTTTTTCACCGGCTTCACCACGCACCAGCCGCAGAATAAAATCCTTGAGCTGATGCACATTTAATTCAGAGCTGTCGATGACCTGGCTGGCCATCCTGCGCAGACCTGCCAAGCGCTCCCTTTCGATCCTGATCCCTTCGGACACGGTACAGTTCACAGCCGCGGGATGACGACGGCGGGTTTCAGAAAAACGCCGGATCAGCGTTTCGTCAGAGGCATCGAAGAACAGGATCTCTATATTGTGTCCCGCCGAAGCCAGCTTGTGAAAGACCGTCTCGTAACCCTTCAGAAACTCCCGACCGCGGATATCAGCCACAAGCGCGATGCCCTTGTAGTGCTCCCCCGATTTTACGATCAGATCGACAAACCTGCGGAAAAGTCTGATCGGCAGGTTGTCAATACAGTAGAACCCCTCATCCTCGAGCACCTTGATGGCCGTGGACTTGCCAGAACCTGACATGCCTGTGATCACCACAATCCGCATGCCCTATTCCACCTCGCCAATCGGTAGCCGGCTGTCCATCCGGGCCAGCAACCGATCATGAAAATCCAGCGCCGAATGGTATCCCATCCCCTTGAGCAGGTGATTTCTGGCAGCCACCTCGATGATAGAACTCAAATTGCGGCCGGAACGCACCGGGATTACGATATGCGGCACCGCCACACCCAGCACATCCATGGTATGTTCATCAATCCCCAGCCGGTCGCAATCCTGCCCCATGTCGCATTCAACCAGCTCCAGAATGATATCAACCACCTTTTTTTCACGGATGGAGGAGACACCATACAGATCCTTGATGTTGATGATGCCCAGACCGCGAATTTCCATCAGGTGCTGAATTGATTCTCTAGCCTGGCCGATCAGCACCGTTGCGCTTTTCTTCTTGATGAATACGACGTCATCGGCCACAAGCCTGTGACCGCGAATGACCAGATCCAGGGCGCACTCACTCTTGCCCACGCCACTCTTGCCGGTCAACAGCACGCCTACCCCCAGCACATCCATCATGACACCGTGCATGTGGGTGGAAGGCATGGAGCGTTCCTCAAGGCAACGGCTGATCATGGATATGAAGGTTGACGTATCCAGCTCGCTCTTCATCACAGCTATACCGGCATTATCCGCAGCCTCAATAAAATAGTCCGGCGGCGCCAGCGATGAGGTCAGAATAAAGCAGGGGACCGCAAGGCTGCATAACTGCTTAACGGCAGCCTTTCCTACAGTAGTATCAACGGCATTCAAATAGGAAATCTCGGTATTGCCGAGAATCTGGATCCGATCAGGATGAAAATGCTCGATATACCCGGCGATGGCCAAACCCGGCTTCTGGATGCGCGGGCAAACAATCTGGTTGCCCAGACCGGCCCGACCGGCCAGCAACGTCAGCCCCAAGTCGTGCTCACTCTCTTCTAGAAGTTCCTGAATGGATAGGTTTCTGACTCCCAAGTGGATCTCCATCGGGACGCCCGTTCGGGCGTCCCGCAAGATATGATTAGAACGGTTATTGTCTCAGGAATGGCGGGGTTCTATCAAGCCGAAATTTCCGTCCTTGCGGCGATAAAGAACATTGATCTCATTGTTTTCCGAGTTGGAGAATACGATGAAGTCCTTGTGCAACAGGTCCATCTGCATGACAGCCTCTTCAATCGACATCGGCTTGGCGGTTTCGGTTCTGGTCTTGATCACCACCGGTTCCGTATCGGCCTCGATGCTGCCGGCATCAAAGATCTTCTTTGAAATCGGGCGGCCACTGCCCTCGCTGGCCGGCTTGTGGGCCTTGATCTTTTCCTTGTAGCGTTTGAGCTGGCGCTCGATCTTGTCAATCACGGCGTCAACGGCGGCGTACATGTCATCGGTCGATTCCGAGGCCTTGGTGCTGATGCCCTTGGCGGTGACGACAATCTCGACTATGTGGCGGATCTTCTTTTCAACAGTGAAAAAGACCTGGGCACTGATCGGTGCGTCTATATATTTTTTTACTCTCTCAAGCTTCTCTTCAGCGTACGTCTTCAGAGCTTCACTCTGTTCCATCTGCCTGAATGTAGTAGTTACTTGCATAACGTCCTCCTCTAATGATGTCGTGCCTGACTTCTAATATAATAATACCTCGCCACTTCAAAAAACCAACCTGACAATTTGCACAACATCAGCCTTGCAGCTACCTGTGCTGAAAATGGCTTGCGGCATTCAGAAATGTCGCTTGCGCTCCGATGAAGAGCCGAATTTCAGCAGTTCCCGGTACTTTGTAACCGTACGGCGGGCGATATTCACGGTTTCTTCCATCAGCACCTCAGCGATTTTCTGATCCGAAAGCGGTTTTTTGGGATCCTCCTTCTCGATGATTTCGCGGATGCGGTTCTTGACGCTTTCCGAAGCGACAAAATCACCGCCGCTGGTTGACAGCCCGCTGTTGAAAAAATACTTCAGCTCATACAGGCCCTGAGGGGTCTGCATGTATTTGTTGGTAGTGACACGGCTGATGGTGGACTCATGCATGCCGATGTCCTCAGCAACATCCCTGAGCACCAGCGGCCGCAAATATTCGATGCCGTTGTCCAGAAAATCCTTCTGGAAACGCACGATGCTCTTGGCCACGCGGTAGATGGTTCGCTGGCGCTGCTGAATACTCTTGATCAGCCACATGGCGGAACGCATCTTGTCGCCGATGTATTCCTCTGCCTTGGCATCAACCGAAGCATTACCGCGCACTTCGCTGTAAAGCGGGCTGACCCTCAAGTTGGGAAGCCCTTCCTCATTGAGCATGACCACATAGTCGTCTCCCAGTTTGGAGACAAAGATGTCAGGAGATATGTAATGCACATCCTCGCTGCTGTAAATCCTGCCGGGCCGGGGGTCAAATCCGGCAATGATCCTTGCGGCAACAATGACCTGATCGAGGCTGATCCCCAGGCATCTGGAGATGTACCGGTAGTTGCGGGTCTCCAGGTCACCCAGATGTTTCATCAGAATCTGCTCGACCACCCCGCCCTGCATGCCCATCTGTCTGGCCTGAATCAGCAGGCATTCCTGCAAATCGCGGGCAGCAACCCCGCTGGGGTCGAACTCCTGGATCCGCTCCAGCACTTTCAGCACGCGGCCTTCATCCACCTGACAGGCCTGGGCAATATCCTCCGGCAGGGCCCGCAGATAACCGGATTCATCGATATTGCCGATGATCTCCTCTCCGACAGCCACTTCTTCCGCAGAAAAGTGCCCCATGTGCAGCTGCCAGAGCAGATGGTCGTCCAGCGTATCCTTACGGGTCAGCAGATTCTCAAAGGAGGGGCGATCATCGTCGGGGTTGTACTGTTCACCGGAACTGTAGGTGTAACCATCCAGGTAACTGTCCCAGTCACGCAGGCTCTCTCCTCCTGTCTCGACCTCATGGAACTCCGCCTCTTCGCCGCCGCTTTCGACCTCCTTTTCGGCTGACTCCAGCGACTCCGGCTCCACAACCTCCTCAGCCTCACTGGTCTCCTCCAGCAGCGGGTTTTCTTCCAGTTCCTGGCGGACGATATCCTGCAGCTCGATACGGGTCAGCTGAAGCAGCTTGATGGCCTGCTGCAACTGCGGCGTCATTACCAGTTGCTGGGTCATTTTCAACTGTTGGCGCATTTCCATGGCCATGGGTCATACCTCGCAGGAATGGGTAAGTGTTATTAAAGCCTGAAGTCATCTCCCAGATATATCTCACGCGCCTTCTGGCTGACGGCGATCTGATCCGGGGTACCGAATTCCAGTACCGCGCCGCTACTCATGATGTAGGCGCTGTCGCACACGCCCAGGGTCTCGCGCACATTGTGATCTGATATCAGCACACCGATGTTGCGTTCTTTCAGGGAAACGATCAGTTTCTGAATCTCGGCCACAGCAATCGGATCGATGCCGGCAAACGGTTCATCCAGCAGGATGAATTCCGGCTTGGTGATCAGCGCCCTGGCAATCTCCACCCTGCGTCTTTCACCACCTGAAAGCGCATACCCCTTGGCATTGGCGATGTGGGTGATGCCGAATTCCTCCAGCAGCTGGTCACGGCGGTGGATGCGGGTATCTTGATCAGGCTCCACCACCTCCAGAATGGACATCAGATTATCCGAAACAGAGAGTTTGCGGAACACCGAAGCCTCCTGGGGCAGGTAGCTGATACCGTGGCGAGCCCGCTGATACATGGGCAGGCCGGTAATCTCCCGGTCGCCGATGTGCACCTGTCCGCTGTCCGGCTGGGCCAGACCGACGATCATATAAAAGGTAGTCGTCTTGCCGGCTCCGTTGGGGCCAAGCAGTCCGACCACGCTCCCGGCCTCGATCGAGATATCGACACCGCAGACCACCTGCCGGCCGCCGTAACTCTTCATCAGACCCGATGACCAGAGTCGTTGTCTATTTGCGCGGTGCGGCATCGCTTTTCCTCGGTTTGGGGTGAATAATCGCTTCAACCCGGGTGCTGCCTTCGCTGGTTACCACACTGCGATCCTCGTCCAGGTAATATCGGATCACCTTGCCGGTCACCGTATCGTTATCCTGCATGACCTTGGGGTTGATGGTCAGAGTGATCAAGCCCTGCTTACTCTCGTAGGTGGCATGTTCCGAGGTGCCGATGCGGTTGTCCTGCACAATACGCACATTGCGTTCGGCCACGATCTTCTCCACATCACCCTGTTTTTCGGCGTAATAAACCGTCAGCTTTTCGGAATAAATGGTGATGTCGTCATGTCTGGCAACCACCTTGCCGGTGAAGACGGCTATGCGCCCCTTGTTGTCGGCTGCCAGATCATTGGACTTGATTTTAATCGGCAGTGTGGAGCGATCCTTGCGAACGCCTTTCTTCTCCTGGGGAGCCGCCACTGCCACAGTAGCAATGGTCATGATCAACAGCACCAGTTTGAATATGTTTTTCATATCAGTCACCGTCTACTTTTTGTTTGATTTCAATCCCGCCACAGCCGCATCAACCGGACGATGGAAGTAAGCCTTCTGGGACTTG
The DNA here is from genome assembly GCA_035407085.1 of Deltaproteobacteria bacterium. Classification (GTDB taxonomy): domain Bacteria; phylum Desulfobacterota; class Desulfuromonadia; order Geobacterales; family Pseudopelobacteraceae; genus JBGSQR01. The sequence continues at coordinate 23,815 of DAONZY010000034.1, forward strand.
ACGTCCATCTCCATCCCCCTGGCGGTCAGATCCAGACGTTCATGCACGCACCTGACCGGCGCAGTGGTCACGAAGCGGTCGCGCGCCTCGATATAATCAATCCATTCCGTGTCAAACACGGCCCCGTCCTCGGTTACCAGATGGACCTTGCCGCGCAGCTTGATGTTCTTTGTTTTGGATGAATACTCACCCTTTTCGGAGGTCACCGTCACCTTCTGCGAGGTGTTGCTTTTGGGAAGCTCCATGTTGATGCCGGTCAGGAAGGCCACATCACCCTCTTTGTCATACTCGGCGCGATCGGCCACCAGCACCCAAGCCACAGCACCTTCACGCATCTCGCTGAAACGGGCCTTGTTGAGTGCCAGATCGATTTCAGGCGCCACGTCCTTGCGGGGCGGTTCGATTGTGGCCGGGCCAGAACCCCTGAAAAAGATCCCCCCCACAATGCCAATCACAGCCGCCACAACAGCAAAAGCCAGGGCGCGCCTGATATGGCGGGCTGTCAGTACAATCGGCTTCAACATGGCAGCAGGTCAGCGCAGAGCCCAACACAAACTGCCATCTGACAGGAGAGCAACCGGGCAGATGCTTCAGCCGAGTTCATAACGTTCTACCTCGCCCTGCCAATAACCGCAGGATTTCAGGATCAGGTCGCAGAGCTCGCGCACCGCACCGCGCCCGCCCGGGCAGGATGACACAAAGTCAACCACCGCCAGCACCTCGGCAATCGCATCAGCAGGAGCCGCGGAAAAACAGACCCGCCGCATGACCGGTACATCGATGATATCATCGCCCATGTAGGCAATCTGGCTGTCATCCAGACCGGTTTTGAACTTGACATCCTGATAGCTTTCCAGTTTTTTCAGCGCGCCTTGATAGACATGGCTGATCCCCAGCTCCCTGGCGCGGATGTCAACCACCGGCGAAGTGCGGCCGGTGATAATGCCGACCTGAATGCCGTGACGCTGCAGCATCTTGATGCCGTGACCGTCACGCACGTTGAAGCGCTTGGTCTCCAGACCATTGGCGTCGTAGATGATGCTGCCGTCGGTCATCACGCCATCCACATCCAGCAGCAGCAGCTTGACATTGCACAGTCTGCCATCCATCAGGCGATACCTGCCCTGAGGATGTCGTGCAGATGAACAATACCGCACGGTACCGGATCCTGCTCGCTGTCGAACACAAACAGCGACGTAATCGCATTCTGCTCCATCACCTGCAGTGCAGCGGCAGCCAGTTCGCGACGGCCGATCCGGCGCGGCCCCAGCTTCATGATTTCGCCGGCCCGGCGTTCCAGAAAATCGTAACCCTTCTCCAGGGCGCGACGCAGGTCACCGTCGGTGATAACCCCTTTCAGCTGACCGGCCGCATCGGTAACGCCGGCAACACCCAACCGCTTGGCGCTGATGACATAAAGCACATCCTTCATCGGCTCCGACTCGTTTACCAGCGGGATATCATCGCCGCTGTGCATCAGATCCTCGACCCGCAGGAACAGCTTCTTGCCCAGCGCACCGCCGGGATGAAACATGGCAAAATCCTCGGCCTTGAACCCCTTGCGGATCAGCAGAGCAACCGCCAGCGCATCACCCATGGCAAGCGTGGCCGTTGTCGAGGCGGTAGGCGCCAATCCCAGCGGGCAGGCTTCCTCTTTGACGGTAACATCAAGAAACACATCACTGCAGCGGGCCAGCGTGGAATCGCACCTGCCGCTCATGCCGATCAGATGGGCCCCCAGACGCTTGATGACCGGCAGGATGCGCAGCACCTCTTCGGTCTCGCCGCTGTTGGATATGGCAATTACCACATCCCCCTTCATGATCATGCCCAGGTCACCGTGGATCGCCTCGGCCGGATGCAGGAAAAAGGCCGGCGTACCGGTGGACGCCATGGTCGAGGCGATCTTCTGTCCCACCAGACCGGACTTGCCCATGCCGCAGACAATCACCCGCCCCTTCGCGGCCATAATCGTCTCCACCGCCCGGCTGAATTCACCGTTGATCCGATCGGCCATCGCATAAAGCGCATCCGCTTCGATTCTGATTACTCGTTTTGCATCTTCCACTATCATTGATCGCCCCGCTCAAAAGGTGACTGGATTGAAATTCAACTACCATGGACAAAGCCGGACAGAGCCTGTCCGCTGTATAACAGCCATGACAGTAAACAACAAAACGCCGAAAAATGCAACCATCATGCCCAACAGTCCGGACAAGCCCATCCAGTGACGAATATTTTTATTTTGTTGTTGACGGCCCGATTCTGATAGATTCCAGGGCCAGGGCAATGGCGGCCCGCCGCCTGCCGACCCCAAATCCAATCAGGAACCATTGCTGACATGAAGATCATACTGGTCTCGATCCATACCGCCCCGTCCCCCCAGTCCGTGCCGCTGGCAGCCGCCTTTCTGAAGAGCTTTCTGCACAGCCGGACAGACGATAACGACCGCCCCGAAGTGCTGTTAGAGGATCTTTTTCTGGGCGATGACGCCGTGTCAGCCGCAGCAGAACTGATCCGGCAGAAGCCGGAAGCAATCGGGTTTTCCGTTTACACCTGGAACCGGCAGCTCTGCAGTCGGATCGCCACCCAACTGAATAGAATCGCCCCGGCAGTAAAGCTGTTCTGCGGCGGGCCGGAGGTCACCGCCGATCCGGCCGGCATGCTCAGCGACGCCCCCTATGATTTTGCCGTGATCGGCGAAGGTGAGGTTCCCTTTAACGCCGCCTGCCGGGCCATGCAGACCGAACAGCCGCTCACCGGCATCCCCGGCCTGGTAATGCGTGATGAAGCCGCCTCATCATTGAATCCAGTAAAACCGCTGGATGACCTGGCCGCCATCCCCTCCCCCTGGCTGGACGGCACACTGCATGCCACTGACTACAAGGGCATCCTCTGGCAGCTGTCGCGCGGCTGCGGCTTTGCCTGCGACTTCTGTTTCGACGCCCGTGGCACCCGCGGTGTCCGGCGTTTCCCCCTGGAACGGCTGGAGGCAGAACTGAAACTCTTTGCCGGATCAGGCGTCGAGCAGATCTTCGTGCTGGATTCCACCTTCAACCAGGATGCCCCGCGCGCCAAGGCCATCCTGAAGATGATCGAACGCATCGCCCCCCAGATCCACTTCCATTTCGAGGTGCGCAGCGAGTTCATTGACCGGGAGCTGGCCGGACTGTTCGCCCGGATTCCCTGTTCACTGCAGATCGGCCTGCAGAGCGCCGACCCGCGGGTGCTGCAGGGGGTCAACCGTGTTTTCAACCCGGCTGACTTCCGGAATAAGATCGGGCTGCTCAACAGCAGCGGCGCCGTATTCGGCTTTGACCTGATCTACGGCCTGCCGGACGATACCCTGCAAGGTTTCGCCGCCAGCCTGGACTTTGCCCTGTCGCTCTACCCCAATCATCTGGATATCTTCCCCCTGGCCGTACTCCCCGGCACGGCCCTGGCAAAGCGCAGCAAAGCCATCGGCCTGCAGCACCTGCCCGCCCCGCCCTATACGCTGCTCTCCTCACCCGGTTTCAGCGAGGCTGATATGACAAAGGCCCGGCAGCTGGCCAATGCCTGCGACATCTTCCATACCCGCGGCAAGGCCGTTGCCTGGTTCAACGCCGTAACAAGGGCGCTGGGGCTGAAACCTGCGCAATTTCTGGATCGATTCGGCCAGATGCTCGCCAAGCAGCGCCCCGATCTGACCGGCGAGGCCGACCTGGATGATCACGAAATCTGGCAACTGCAGCGCGCCTTCCTGAAAGAGGCCTTTGCCTCCGGCCGGTTCCGAGCCATGCTGCCGTTGGCGCTGGATCTGGCCGATTACCACTACCACTACGCCGCCGCCCTGTTCGCCCCGCAGCCAAACCGACCCCAAAAGTCAAAGGCAGGACAGCTGCACAACTGCACGGCAAAACTCTCCCCCTCGGCACAACTGGCCGTATTCAATTACGAAATCCTGGACATACTGTCAAGCGCCACGTTTATTTTCCACCCCCTGCGCCAAGTTTATTTTCCAGTTTA
>DAONZY010000035.1:0-2789 GCA_035407085.1 Deltaproteobacteria bacterium
CAGCTTCCTGCACCGCCAATGCATCGGCAATGATCCTTTCAGCCTGCTCCTTGCGCCCCTGAACCTTGTAGCCTCCCATGCGATGGATCGACTGGGGGGTCAGGCCAATGTGGGCCATGACCGGAATATCGATAGATGTCACCGCCTTGATGACATGGGCAATATTGACGCCGCCCTCGATCTTGACCGCTTCGGCACCGCCCTCCTTGATTATCCGGCCACAGTTGCGGCAGGCATCTTCAATTCCGGTCTGATACGACATAAACGGCATGTCTGCGACCACCAGCGCCTTGGGTTCGGCACGCACAACCGCCCTGGTATGGTAGATCATATCCTCCATGGTCACCGGCAGTGTATTGTCATACCCGGCGAAGACGACACCAGCCGAATCTCCAACCAGAATCATATCCACCCCGCCCTTATCAACCAACCGCGCAAGGGGAAAATCATATGCAGTAAGCATTGTGATACGGCGTCCCTCCTGCTTCATCTGCAGGATTTCAGGGATATTGATTTTCTTTCGCATGCAAGGCTCCTCTGTTGGTATTAACCCTTACAAAAGTTGCACTTCAGACCTGAATTTGCACGGCTAATCGATTTTCAGGAAAAAGCCCTCGATCAGTTCCTGTTTGGGATGGCTGTCGAAGGCTTGATGATATTACAGAAAACCAGCCGCATCCGCCACTAAAAATAAGCGGTTAGTACCACTTGCAGACATGACGCCTAGTCAGGAGTTGACATCTTTTCATCAATTGCCTGGTGTATCTCGTCCATAACCTTTTCGGAATCATCACTATTATAGGCGATGATGTTCTTGAGATGGGTGTAGGAATCAATATCGATCTTCTCAAACAAAAAACCCAGGCCGTCATCGGTTATCCGGCAGACCTTGCCGCTGAAGCTGACCGACACCTCCGGGCTTGTCCCGATCAGGGCGATGGTTATCTCCACCATCTCGTTGACCGGCAGTCGTTCGGCAGTCACGAGCAACATGCCGTTCATGCTCAGATTCTCCACACTACCACGGAAATGGCGGGTTGCGGTCTTGATACTGGCGCTGACATGAAACTGCACCCTGGAAAACTTTCTTGTGCCCATATGTATTCCCTCCCAGACCAAACGTACTGATACGATTAGACACCAGGCAATGTGCAAAGCATAACACGCAGACCCTGTCCAGGCAAGGCAGCCACCGCAGATCACCCATGCCGGGCGCACACAAACAAAACGGGAACCCGCAGGTTCCCGTCGTTTTAATATCTCAATCTTGCTGCAACAACTGTCAGTCGTCGAAATTGCCCGTGGCGCCCTTGTCGGAGTCCAGGGTTTTAGCGCGCTCGACGATCTTTTCCCTGGTCCAGTTGGCCGGATCCTCCAGCCTGTTTCCCTTGGGTCCCAGATCATGGGAGCCGGCTTTCAAAATGGCATCAATGGCCAACGGCGCAGTATCTTTGGCGTTGAGCACATCTACCAGCATTTTGTAGGCAAAATCTTCCACACGCTTGGCCATGCGGTCACGGATCTCTTTGGGCAACGCCAGGAGTTTGTTTTCAAACGGCAGGTTCAGGTTTTTGTAGTCGCCCTTTTTCCAGCCCTTCTCCGTAGCATAGGCCACCATCTCGGCCCACATTTCCTCCGTCACACCCTCTCCCTTGACCTTGATGAAATTGCCGTCCGCATCCAGCTGGGCATTACCGTAGTCGTTGACCTCCAGCCCCCAGGAGATCATCTGCAGTGCAGTGGCCACATTGGCCTTGGTAGTGGCTGTCTGGGCGGCAATCTGACGCAGGCGTTCGGAACTGTTACCGGAGGTGCCGTGCTGTGCACCGTTGATCTTGTATGGCTTGAGTGCTTCATGAATATCGGCGGTCAACGCCACCTGTATGCCGGCGTCGCTGGCCTCCAGACCGTGGGTCGTACCATTGTTAAGGGCAATCCAGTCCGGGAAGATATCATGGGCGTTGAGCCCCTGAATCAGAAATTTCGCTTCCGACACGGTCGAAAGACCGGTGCTGCCCTTGATCTCGCCCACCTCGGTTTCCAGCCCGGACCACTTGGGTATATAGGGGTTAATCTCCAGATTGGCCAGCAGATTCTGATCATCCGGCAGGTGCGAAGCATCGATGGCGATCGAGGTGATACCTGCTTCGAACATGCTGGGGATTTCGATCTTGGCGCTGGCCAGATCCTTGTCGTTCTTGATGCCGTAGTGATCGGCATGGATGGCAACCGGAACAGTGATGCCCAATTCATTGCAGATCGCATCCACAATGCGCGCCATGTTCCAGTAATTGACAGCACAATAGCATTTCTGGCCGCCCTCGGACTTGGCAATTTCAATGATAACCGGTGCATTGGCACGCTGGGCTGCCATGAGCACACCGCGAATGACAAAGTAGTTTCTGCCGTTGGCGGCCATGGTAATGGCCTTGCCTTTGGCAGCCATAGCCCTGTCAACCACCTTGCCGCTGACAATCAGCGCCTTTGAGTTGGGGAAGAGTTGTTTGATATTGGGCGGACGCCCAACCTGAAGGGCCTTCTCAAAATCTGCGGTATAAGCCATGTCAACCTCCGTTTGTCAGATTTATTTCTGCAAGACTGGATAAATGCTGCTCATAGTTTACGGCTGTCCAACGTCACTTGCAGTCGGGAATGACCCTTACGGCAATCACACCATCGACCGACTTGAGCTTTTCCACCAGCTCCACCGGCACATTGTCCGACACATCAATGATATTATAGGCTATCTCGCCCCTGTTCTTGTTCAGCATTTCATCGATATTAAGATC
>DAONZY010000035.1:2889-27721 GCA_035407085.1 Deltaproteobacteria bacterium
CCTTCGGCAATGGCCGCCTTGATGGCATCATTATCAACCAGCCCGGAGCGGCTGAAATTCAGCAGCCGGGCGCCCTTTTTCATTCTGGATATGCGGTCGGCACTGAACAGGTTACGGGTATCCTTGGTCAACGGCACATGAATGGTAATGTAATCAGACTCGGCCACAAGTGTATCAAGGTTGTTCGCCTTTGCAACTTCATGGGACAGTTTCCAGGCCGCCTCGACACTGATATAGGGATCAAAACCCATCACCTTCATACCCAGGGCGGCTGCCGAGTTGGCAACCATGACACCAATGGCGCCCAGACCGATCACCCCCAGCGTCTTGCCCTGGATCTCCGGACCGACAAACTGGGATTTCCCCTTTTCAACCAGATCAGGCACATCATCACCCCTGTCCTTGAGCCCCTGGACCCAGGTGATGCCTTCATACAGGTTGCGGCTTGAGAGCAGCATCGAGGCAATAACCATTTCCTTGACACCGTTGGCGTTTGCCCCGGGGGTATTGAATACAACGATGCCGCGCTGTGAACACTTGTCCAGCGGGATATTGTTGACGCCTGCCCCGGCCCTGGCGATCGCCAGCACACTAGCCGGGATTTCAGAGGAATGCATATCAGCCGAACGCACCAGAACAGCGTCCGGATTAACAATCTCCGTTGCGGCTTCATAGCTGTCACGCGGCAGACGGTCGAGACCGCAGGCGGCAATCTTGTTCAAAGTCTGAATTTTATACATGCTCATGACCCCTTTGCAGTTGTTTATGCGTTCTTAGACTCAAATTCCTTCATGAATGCAACCAGTGCCTTGACGCCTTCCAGCGGCATGGCGTTGTAGATGGATGCGCGCATGCCACCTACAGAACGGTGACCGGCCAGATTAACCAGACCAGCAGCCTCAGCCTCCTTGACAAACTTCTTGTTAAGCACATCGGCCTTTTCCGCATCCTGCTCACGGGTCAAAAATGGCACATTCATCAGCGAGCGGACAGCCTTCTCAACCGGATTATAGAAGAACGAGGAACTGTCAAGATAGTCATAGAGCAACTTGGCCTTCTCCGCATTCATCCTGAACACCACCTCCGGACCACCCATGTCGCGGATCCATTCCTGGACCAGTTTGAAGATATAGATGGCATAGCATGGCGGCGTGTTAAACATTGACTGGTTGTCGGCATGCACCTTGTAGCTGAGCATGGAAGGCAGACCGGCGGGTATACGTTCCATCATGTCCTTACGAATGATCACCAGCGTCAGGCCCGCCGGTCCCAGGTTTTTCTGGGCCCCGGCATACAGCACGGCGAACCGGTTGACGTCCATCGGTGCGGACAGCGCGCTGGAGGAAATATCACCGATCAGCGGCACATTGCCCACATCAGGAATCTGGTGGTACTGGGTCCCTTCGATGGTGTTGTTGTTGCAGATGTGGAAATAGTCCGCCTCCGGATCGGCACCCTTGATTTCGGGCAGGTAGGACCACTTTTTGTCCTTGGACGACCCAACGATATTGACCGTACCAAGCTTCTGGGCCTCCTCGATGGCCTTCTGCGGCCAGGCGCCGGTCAGGGTAAAATCGGCCTTTTTGCGGATGGTCATGAAGTTCAGCGGCAGCATGTGAAACTGTAGGCTGGCCCCCCCCTGCAGGAAAAGCACATGATAGTTATCGGAAATGCCCATATTCTGCCTGACCAGGGCCTCTGCCTCGGCGATGATCGGCTCATAGTCCTTGGAGCGATGGGACATTTCCATCACGGACTGGCCGCTGGCTCCGTAGCAGAGCATCTCATCGGCAGCTTTTTGGAGTACGGACTCGGGCAATACGGATGGACCGGCGGAGAAATTGAATACGCGTTTCATAAATGGAACTCCTTCTGTTGCAGATTTATTTGATTGAAAAGACGTTATGACATGGGATTGATAAACAACTCAGAAACCGGCAGTAACGGCAGGAAAACTGGTCTGGGCTACAGACACGGTTAAATATCACACAAAAACCGCGGCTGTCAACCAAGCCGACCCTGGAGAACATGCCCCGCAACCCGGCCCGGCAAAGCACAGACAGGGTTTTTACCATCTGGCGCCGGCGGCACGGATGGGGTATAAAAGCGACGGTAAAATACTGTTCAGGAGGGAAGCAAATCATCATGCACAGGCCCATTAGACGAAAAGAACGAGCAACAGCAACAGGAGAAGCTGCCCTACTGCTGAAGCAATGCAGCTATGGCACCCTGGCCACCGCCGGCAGTGACGGCCAGCCCTACGCCACACCACTCAGCTATGTATTCCTTGATAACCACATCTACCTTCACTGCGCCCCGGAAGGGCAGAAACTGGACAACATCAGACAAAACCCGGCAGTTTCCTTCTGTGTGGTCGGACACACCCGCACGCTGCCAGAGCAGTTTTCAACCATCTACGAGAGCGCCATCGTATCCGGAATCGCCAGCGAGGTGGCCGGTGCCGAAAAGCAGCACGCCCTGGAAGCATTGATAAACAAATATGCACCGGAGTTTTCGGATCGGGGGCTGTCCTGCATCTCGGATAAAATTGACAGAACCGTGGTAATCAAAATCAGGATCCTGCATATGTCCGGAAAGGCACGCCGCAACTAATGCAGACATCTGCACAGACCACTGTTTGTGACGTCGATTCCCTTTTCCTTTGCTTTCAAAAAAAAAACCTATATAATTCATTATTTTTTATAACATAATCGTCTGTAACAGCCAACGCTGCAAACAGTTTTAGCAAACATATAACGATAGACTGACCGCCATATCAAGGGGCTGGCTATCCATAAACCACGGAACCGACCGGAAGCCGGGTTCAACCTGCCGGACTGTCTGAATAAACGTATACAGCCAGGGCAAACGGCATCCCCTGCGGAACCAGTTCACACAAAGGAACAGTTAATCAACAATGGACAAAAAAATTAGCAAGAAAATGCTGATCAACGTCATGCATCCCGAAGAGGCCCGTGTGGCCATCGTGCATGATGGACGGATGATGGAACTGAACATCGAGATCACCGGCAAGGAACAGACCAAGGGCAACATATACAAGGGTGTTGTGCTACGCGTGGAGCCCGGCCTGCAGGCCGCCTTCGTCGACATCGGCCGGGCCAAGCCCGGTTTTCTGCAGATGGGGGAACTTCATCCGGACTTCTGGCAATGGCGTGAAGACGTTCCCGAAGACCAGCGCAAACGGCGCCCCCGTATTCAGGAAGTTCTGCGCCGTGGTCAAGAGCTGCTGGTACAGGTGGAAAAGGATGAACGCGACAACAAGGGTTCCGCACTGACCACCTACATCTCCCTGCCCGGCCGCTATATGGTCATCATGCCGGGCAGCGACTCCACCGGCATATCCCGCAAGGTCGAACAGGAAGGCGAGCGCAAGAAGCTTAAAGAGATCGTCGCCGGCATGAACATACCGACTGGTATCGGCTATATCATCCGCACCGAGGCGGTCGGCAGAACCCCTGAAGAGCTGAACCGGGACTGCGCCAACCTGCTGGACGTCTATAACGGCATCAAGACACAGGCAGCCGAAATCAAGGGTGCCGGCGAGATCTACCGCGACAGCGGACTGATCATTCGGTTTATCCGCGACTACTTTTCAGACGACATCGATGAGGTGCTGGTTGACAGCAAAGAGGCCTACCGTGAGGCCAAGGAGTTTTTCCGCGACAACATGCCCAAGTGCGAGAAACTAGTCAAACTGCACAAGGAAAAACGACCGATCTTCTCCCGCTTCCAGCTGGAAGAGCAGATTGACCAGATCTATGAAAAGCGTGTGCCGCTCCCGTCCGGAGGTTCCCTGATCATTGAGCCGACCGAGGCGCTGGTCAGTATCGACGTAAACTCAGGCAAGTCCAGCGGCGAAAAGGGGATCGAAGATACCGCCTTCAGGACCAACATAGAGGCAGCCGAAGAAGTCGCCCGCCAGTTACGCTTGCGGGACCTGGGTGGCCTGATCGTGATCGACTTCATCGACATGCGCGAGCGCAAGCACAACCACGAGGTGGAAAAGACCCTCAAGCAGGCGCTCAAGATGGACAAGGCCCGAGTCAATCTGGGACGCATCTCCGAGTTCGGCCTGATGGAGATGTCCCGCCAGCGCATCGCCAAAACGCTTAACGACGCGATCCACCTGTCCTGCCCGCATTGCGAGGGCCGCGGCAAGGTCAAATCCGTGGAGGCAATGGCGGTTTCATTCCTGCGCAAAGTGCATGGTGCGGCTGCCAAAGGCAATATCTCACAGGTACACGGCGGATTACCGCTTGAAGTAGCCTACTACCTGCTCAACCGCAAGAAACGCGAACTGACGCAGATTGAAAACGACTACGACATAGAGGTAACAGTCAAGGGCAAGACATCGTTCCTGCTTAACCAGGTCGAACTGGAAACCGTAAAACGGGAGAAGCTGACGGCCGATGAGGATATCCGCCAATACACAGAACCTGCGGAACCCGTCACTCAGACCCGGCAGGAAACCAGCGATACCGCTTCCGGTGGCGAGACAACTGCGGCTGAGGGATCCAAAAAACGCAAGCGCCGCCGCAAAAAGAAAAAGGTTGGCGCCACTACTGCAGATGCCTCACAAGAGACGATAACCGAAACCGACGGACAAGACCAATCCGGGGTGGATGCGCCGCAGGTGACTGAAGAAGCCGACGGTGTGGTCTCAGATGAAACAACTCCCACAGATGGGTCAGATCTGGCAGAGGGCGCGCCGAAACCGAAAAAACGCAAACGCCGCCGCAGCAGCCGAAAAACTCCAACAGCAGAGGCCGAAACAGCTCCAACAGAGCCGGCCCCGCAATCCGAAACACTTCCGGACGCCATTACGGTCGACACTACGACTCAGCCGGAAACTGCCCCCCAGGAGGAGCCGGCGCCACCCAAACGTCCAAGGGCCAGACGCAGCACCGCTGCAAAAAAGGCAGCTGCCGATGACACAGCAGCAGTGCCCCCCTCCGTGGCGCAACCACCTGCCAAACCGGTCAAACCACGTCGGGGCCCAACAAAAAAAGTTGCTGACGATACACAGCAAGCAGAAGCTGGTGATCAGGCAACGCCCAAAAAGGCGCGGCGCCCCCGTGCAAAAAAGGGCGCTAGCGACCAGGCCGTGACTGCAGAATCGCACGAGACGACTACACCCCCGCAAGACAGTTCTCATTAGCGTAAACAAGGGCAAATTCGCCCCTTTTTGCTTGACTGGGAAAGGCATCGACTATATTTTTATGTGTCTTTCCCACCTCATTTTCTACCCAGAAAGGCCCAGACATGGAAGAACTCAGTGAACTGCTTCTACAGAGACGACGCAAGGTAGACATACTCTGGGAAGCCGGCATCAACCCATACCCGAATGACTTCAAACCGCAGCACACCTCTGCGGATATCTGCACCGCCTATGGCGAGCAGCAAGAGATCGATGCTGCTGCTGAAAGCTTCTCCCTGGCCGGTCGCATACTGGCCCGCCGTTCTTTCGGCAAGGCAGCTTTCATCCAGCTGCAGGACCGTAAAGGCCGCATCCAGCTCTATGTAAAAAAGGATGAGATCGGTGAAGAGGCCTTCTCAACCTTCGAGTCATTTGACATCGGCGACATCATCGGCGTGGAAGGCTTTCCGTTCCGCACCAAGACCGGCGAACTTTCAGTACATGTGCGCAAGATCCGTCTGCTGGTCAAATCGCTGCTGCCGCTGCCGGAAAAGTTCCACGGCTTGACAGATGTGGAGACCCGCTACCGCCAGCGCTATGTTGATCTGATCGTCAACCCGGATGTGCGCGATATTTTCACCAAACGCTCCCGCATCATCAACCTGATCCGCAGCTTCATGACCGGTCGCGACTTCCTGGAAGTCGAAACACCGATGATGCAGCCGATTCCGGGAGGCGCAACTGCCCGTCCCTTCATCACCCACCACAATGCGCTGGACATGCAACTCTTCCTGCGCATCGCGCCGGAGCTGTATCTGAAGCGCCTGGTGGTCGGCGGTATGGATCGGGTCTTTGAGATTAATCGCAATTTCAGGAACGAGGGTATTTCGGTCCGCCACAACCCGGAATTCACCATGATGGAGTTCTATCAGGCCTACGCCACCTATGAAGACCTGATGGACCTGACTGAAGAGCTATTCTGCCATGTAGCCCAGGAGGTACTGGGCACGCTGGACTTCAATTACCAGGGCATCGATGTCAGTTTCCAGCGCCCCTGGAAACGCCTTACTGTGCGAGATGCGATCCTTGAGTACGGCGATATCGACGCCAGGCATCTGGACGACCGGGACCTGGCGCTTACATACGCCAGGGGGCTTGGCCTCGACCTGCCGGATGACATCGGTTATGGCAAGCTGATGATGGAAATTTTCGAAGAGGTTGCCGAACACAAGCTGCTCCAGCCTACCTTCATCACGTCATATCCGACCGAGGTTTCTCCGCTTTCACGGAAAAACGACCATAATCCGGACATCGTTGACCGCTTCGAACTGATTATTGCCGGACGGGAAATTGCCAATGCCTTCTCCGAGCTGAACGACCCGGTCGACCAGAAAGAACGCTTTCTGGCACAGGTGGCGGAAAAGGACAAGGGTGATGAAGAGGCGCACTACATGGACGAGGATTATGTGCGCGCACTGGAATACGGCTTGCCGCCTGCGGCCGGCGAGGGTATCGGCATCGATCGTTTGGTGATGCTGTTGACCAACTCCGCCTCGATCAGGGACGTGATTCTCTTTCCCCAGCTAAGAAAGGAAAAATAGAGGCCGGTGACCTGGAAGCAGGGATTGGTAAAGCCTTTACCGGTCCCCGGCCCCCAGTCCCCAGTCCCCGGTATTCACCATGCCCTTTGAACTAATGATCGGTCTGCGCTACCTGAAGGCCAAACGCAAATCGACATTCATATCAATCATAACCTTCATCTCCACCGCCGGGGTAACCCTCGGCGTCATGGCGTTAATCATCGTCCTTGCTGTGATGACAGGATTTGAGGCAGACCTCAAGGAGAAGATCCTTGGGACCAACGCCCATGTGGTGGTTGTCCGCAGCGGCTCGCCGATGGAGGACTACCCGCAGTTGATGGAAAAGCTCCGCTCAATCAAGGGCGTCACGGCTGCCACCCCCTTCATCTACAATCAGGTCATGCTGTCATCCGGCAAAAACGTTTCCGGCGTTGTGCTGCGCGGTATCGACGTGCAGTCCGACCGCACGGTTACACGGCTCAGCAAATCAATTGTCGATGGCAGCATCGAATCGCTGGAACAAAAAGGCGGGGCCGATACTGGCGGACTGCCCGGCCTGCTGGTCGGACGGGAGTTGGCCAAGCATCTGCGGCTGACCGTCGGAGACAGGATCAATGTGGTTTCGCCGATCGGCAACATTACACCACTGGGCATGATGCCCAAGATGAAGCCATTCCGGATCTGCGGCATATTCAACACGGGCATGTTCGAATATGATTCCACGCTGGCCTATGTGAGCCTGGAGCAGGCCCAGAGTTTCTTCGATCTGGGAGACACCGTCACCGGCATTCAACTCAAGGTTGAAAATGTCTATCAGACCGGAGAAATTACCCGAAAGATCAACCAGACGCTCGGCAGCAACTATTACGCCCGGGACTGGATGCAGATGAACCGCAATATCCTTTTCGCGTTGAAAACAGAAAAGGTGGTCATGTTCATCATCCTGACCCTGATTGTGCTGGTGGCCGCCTTCGGCATCGCCTCGACCCTGTTCATGGTGGTCATGGAAAAGAACAAGGATATCGCCATCCTGAAATCCATGGGCGCCACCGGCAGCAGCATCATGAAGATATTTGTACTGGAGGGGTTGATCATCGGCGTGATCGGAACCATACTGGGTGTGATAGCCGGCCTGCTGGTTGCCCTCAACCTGGAGCCGATCATCAGCTTCATCCAGCGGATAACCGGTCTGAATTTTTTCAGCAAGGACATCTACTACCTGGACCACTTTCCGTCACTGGTGATTCCATCCGATGTGGTGCTGATCTCCGTTACCGCGGTACTGATTTCGTTCATCGCCACCTTATATCCATCCTGGCAGGCGTCCAGAATGTTACCGGCAGAGGCGCTGCGATATGAGTAATCTGATGGAGGTACGCGGCCTCTGCAAAACATATGTGACCGGCGCCAACCGGGTCGAGGTACTGAAAGGCATCGACCTGGAATTGCAGGCCGGCACGACCACGGCCTTGGTGGGTGCATCCGGCGCGGGTAAAAGTACGCTGCTGCAGATCCTTGGTGCATTGGATCGTCCCAGTTCCGGCACAGTACACTTTCACGACAGCGACATCTTCAGCAAGAGTGACAGCGAACTGGCGGCCTTCCGCAATCGCAGCATCGGCTTCGTTTTTCAGTTCCATCACCTGCTGCCGGAATTCACCGCCCTGGAAAATGTGATGATGCCGGCTCTGATCGCCAGACATGATCAGAAGGATGCCGACAGAACGGCACGGGAACTGCTGTCTGATGTGGGGCTCTCACACCGACTGACACACCGTCCCGGCGAACTCTCCGGCGGAGAGCAACAGCGGGTCGCCATTGCGCGGGCCCTGGCGCTGTCACCGGAACTGTTGCTGGCTGATGAGCCGACCGGGAACCTGGACATGAAGACCAGCGAGGGTGTGCATGAGCTGCTAAGTGAATTGCAGGCCAGACGCGGTCTGACACTTGTGATTGTCACCCACAACGAACACCTGGCGACAGCCATGGAACATACGGTTCGTCTTGTGGACGGCCATCTGGAATAATGTAAAAACACTAGGGGGAACCTTGCCGAATCTATTCATTACCGCATTCATCTGCGCACTGCTGCAATTTGCCAATGCCGCCAACGCCTCCGCAGAGGGCGAAAAAATCGCTGATGTACAGATCAAGGGGGCCCGGCGCATCGCCGAATCAACCATCCTTAACGCAACGGCTCTCAAACCGGGCGACTTTCTCAGCGGCGACAAGGCAGATTCCGACCTGCGGTCGATCTACAAGCTGGGGCATTTTACTGATGTGCGCGTATCCACCACCCAGGGTCCCAAGGGCACCGTCCTGATCTACAGCGTGACTGAAAAACCGATCATCAGCAGTATCAGCTTTGTCGGCAACAAGGAGCTCAAAACCGACCGTCTTGAAAAGGATGGACTGGAGATCAAACCCAAGACAGTTTTTTCAAGCAAGGATCTGGACAGAACCGTCACCAAACTGAAAAAGTTGTACGGCGAGAAAGGCTACTATCTGGCCGAGATCAAACCGGTGGTGGAGAATGTCTCGCCGACTGAACGGGCCATCACGTTCCAGATCACCGAGGGCAAGAAGATCCTGATCGAAAATATCACCTTCGAGGGCAACAAGAGCTTCAGCGACAGCACCTTCAAGGGCAACCGGCTGCTGTTAAAAAGCGGCGTCATGGAAACCAAAGAGGCCTGGTTCATGTCCTGGCTAACCGACGCCGGCACCTACATCGAAGAGGCGCTCAACAACGACGCCCTGCTGATAGCCGATCACTACATGAACCACGGTTACATCAACGTCAAGGTCAGCGAGCCGACCGTCAAGCTCAATAAGGACCGGGACGGTCTGGAAGTCCATTTCAGTATCACCGAGGGCGAACAATACCGACTGGGCGCAATTGATTTCAAAGGCGACCTGCTGCTGCCGGCATCGGAGCTGAAAAAGAAGCTCAAGAGCGAAACCGGGGCTGTGTTCAGCCGAAAAAACATGCGCAACGATATCACCACCATTACTGATACCTACGGCGACAAGGGCTACGCCTTTGCCAACATCGTACCCCTGACCAAGCCCGATCATGACAAGAAGATGGTTGATGTAACCTTTGACATTGAAAAGGGCGAACTGGTCTATATCGAGCGCATTGCCGTCAGCGGCAACCCCAAAACCAGGGACAAGGTCATCCGCCGGGAGATGCGTGTCACCGAGGGCGAACTCTTCAGCGCAACCGGCATGAAAAACAGCAAGAAAAACCTGATGAACACCAACTACTTCGAGCAGGCCAACATTGCCACAGCCAAAGGCAGCGCTGCCAACAAGCTCAACGTCAAGGTGGATGTGAAGGAAAAACCAACCGGTTCATTCAGCATCGGCGGCGGTTACAGCTCACTGGACGGCATCATCGGCCAGGCTTCAGTTTCCCAGGGCAACTTCCTCGGCCTGGGACTCAAGGCCAGCATCTCGGCCGCCATCGGCGGCAAATCCCAGACCTATAGCGTCGGCCTGATGGATCCCTATTTCATGGACACCAAGTGGAGCCTGGGGGTCGACATCTACCGGACCGAGCGCGATTATGATGACTACAGCCGGCGCCTGACCGGCGGCAACATCAAGACCGGCTACCCGCTCAGCGACACGGTCAGCACCTTTTTCCTCTACAAATACGAGATCAAGGACCTGTACAATCCGACCAGCGCCTACCAGGCCGACCACAACATTGAACCGGATGTGTACCAGCTGGGCACATCAACCACCAGCGCCCTGCTGGCCAACATCTCCCGGAACACAACCGACTACCGCATGGACCCGTCAACCGGGATGATCAACAACCTGTCCGTGGAATACGCCGGCCTGGGTGGCGATAACAAGTATGCCCGCTTCACGACCGACCATACCTGGTTTACCCCGCTCTACAAAAAACTGATCTTTTCCACCAAGCTCGGTTTCGGCTACATTCAGGACGTGGAGGGCACCAAGGTTCCGATCGACGAGAAATTCTATCTGGGCGGCATGTACGCCCTGCGCGGTTTCAAATCACGCACGGTTTCGCCGACCAAGACCAGCGCTTCCTCGGGCGGCAGGGTCTATCTGGGTGGCAACAAGGAGTTCTACGGCAATGCGGAAATGACCTTCCCGCTTCTGTCGGACGCCGGCATCAAGATGGTCACCTTTTTCGACTATGGCAACGCCTACGGCGAAAACGAAAAGATGTTCAGCTCCATGTACATGAGCTACGGCGCCGGTATCCGCTGGGCCTCGCCGCTTGGACCGCTGCGGCTGGAATACGGCTTTCCGCTCAACCCACGTTCCGGCATCGACAACCGCAGCGGCAGACTTGAATTTTCAATCGGCAGCCTGTTCTGATACATGCGTTAATAAAACCATTCATCGTTCATAACCATCAAAGGAGAATCCACCAGATGAAGAAACAGATCCTCACAGCCATCATGGCCGTCATCATCGCAGCAGGCAGCACCGCATATGCCGCCGAATCAAAAGTCGGCTATATCGACATGCAGCGCGCCATCAGCACCTCCGAGGCCGGCAAGGACGCCAGAGATCAGCTGGCGGTGCGTGTCAAGAAGTTTCAGGGAGAAATCAATGTCAAGCAGAATGAATTGAAGCGCCTCAAGGAGGAGCTGGAGAAACAGGGCATACTGTTGTCCGAATCCGCCAAGGCCGCCAAAGAAAAGGATTACCAGACCAAGCTCAAGGATTTCCAGCGCTTCGCCAAGGATGCCCAGGAAGAGCTGCAGGCCAAGGACGAGGAATTGACCCGCAAGATCCTGGGGGACATGGAAAAGGTTATCCGCGATTACGGCAAGAAAAAAGGGTACACCTTCATTTTCATCAGAAATGAAAGCATGCTGTATGCCGACGAAAAGGCGGACCTGACGGATGACATCCTCAAACAGTACAACTCCGGTCGAAAGAAGTAGGTGCCATATGCAGCAGCAGAAAACACTCAAGGAACTGGCTGCCTGTGTGGGCGGCGCTGTCCGTGGTGACGAAAGCTATCTGGTCAGCGGCCTGGCCCCGCTGGAAACAGCCACACCCGACAAGATCACCTTCCTGGCCAACCCCAAATACGCCGCCAAGGTAGCTGAAACCAGGGCCGGCGCTGTACTGATGGCTCCGGGTGGCGAGGCATACGGTCACAATGTAATCGAGGTGGCCAGCCCGTACCTGGCCTTTGCCAAGCTGCTGACCCTGTTCTATGTGCAGCCCCAGCCGGTGATCGGTGTTTCCCCACAGGCGCATGTCGGACAAGATGTTGCACTCGGACGGGACATCTCCGTTCATCCCGGTGCCGTGATCGGCAATAACGTCAAACTGGGGGACCGCTGTGTGATCCTCCCCGGGGCGGTGCTGTACGAAGGGGTAACCGTCGGCGAAGACACGGTTATCCATGCCAACGCCGTCATCCGCGAGCGCTGCCGCATCGGCAGCCGCTGCATCATCCAGCCGGGCGCCGTAATCGGCAGCGACGGCTTCGGTTATGCGCCTGACGGCAAGGCCCACTACCGCATCCCCCAGATCGGGGTCGTTGTGCTGGAGGACGATGTGGAGATCGGCGCCAACACAACCATCGACCGTGCGGCCCTGGACACAACCCTGATCAGGAAGGGCACCAAGCTGGACAATCTGGTGCAGATCGCCCACAACTGTCAGGTCGGCGAAAACTGCCTGATGATGTCCCAGGTCGGGGTATCCGGCAGCACCACCATCGGCAACAGCGTGATTCTGACCGGACAGGTCGGTGTGGTCGGACACATCAAGATCGGCGACAACGTCATCGTCGGAGCAAAATCCGGCGTTCCCAACTCACTGCCAGGTAACGCCTACTACGCCGGTATTCCGGCCGCACCGCACAAGGAGTGGCTGAAGACCACCGCCACGCTGCCACGTCTGCCCGAGATGCGCAAGACCATCGGCCTGTTGGAAAAGCGCATCGCCGAACTGGAAGCGCGCCTCGGACAGTCCGGCAAGTAGCATCGCTCCGTTATACGCAGCAGACGCAAGTGACCAAATGCAATCATAGTGAAATCCGGAGGACAAACAATGCTAATGGATGTCAACGCAATCATGAAAATACTGCCGCACCGCTACCCGTTCCTGATGGTGGATCGCATCATCGAACTGGATCAGGGCAAGCGCTGTGTCGGCATCAAAAACGTGTCGATCAACGAACCATTCTTCCAGGGGCACTTCCCCGGCCATCCGGTCATGCCGGGGGTACTAATCATCGAAGCGCTGGCACAGGTGGCCGGCATCATGGCCTATATGGCCTCCGACGAGGAGACCAAAAAGAAGGTCAGCTATTTCATGTCGATCGACAACTGCAGATTCAGAAAACCGGTCTTTCCCGGAGACCAGCTGCGCCTGGAAATTGAGACTACCATGCACAAGCGGGGTATCTGGGGCGTTAGCGCCAAGGCCTACGTGGGAGAAACCCTGGTTACCGAGGCCGACCTGAAAGCGACCTTTGCCGATTCGGCGGCCAATTCCAACTAAGCAGGCAGACCGGGCGGTCTGCCTGATGGAGATTTTACATGATACACCCCAGCGCGATCATTGACAGCAGCGCAACCCTGGCTGCCGATGTGGAAATCGGTCCCTATGCCATTATCGGCAAACACGTCACCATCGGCAGCGGTACAACGGTCGGCCCCCATACCGTAATCGGCGACTGGACCACCATCGGCGCCAACAACCAGATCTTCCATCAGGCATCGGTCGGCGCGCCCCCCCAGGATCTCAAATACAAGGGTGAGGAAGCCTGGACCCATATCGGCGACAACAACATCATCCGCGAGTTTGCCACCATTCACCGCGGCACGGTCACCGGACACGGCGAGACGGTCGTCGGCAACAGCAACCTCTTCATGGCCTATTCCCACGTGGCTCACGACTGCCGGATCGGAAATGGCGTGGTCATGGCCAATGTGGCCACCCTGGCCGGCCATGTGACCGTGGAGGACAATGTTATTCTGGGCGGCCTGGTGGCTATCCACCAGTTTGTCACCATCGGCGCCTATGCCATGATCGGCGGCGGCACCCTGGTCGGTGTCGACATTCTGCCCTACACGATCGCCACCATGAGCAGGCGGGACGCCAAGCTGCGCGGTCTGAACCTGATCGGGCTGAAACGCCGCGGCTTTTCCGATCAGGCCATCAGCAACCTCAAAACCGCCTACAAGATTCTGTTCATGTCCGACCTGAAACTGCCTGAAGCGGTGGAAAGGATCAAGGCAGAGATCACGGGCTGCCCGGAAGTCGATTACATGCTGGACTTCATCGCGCGTTCACAGAGAGGAATCTGCAGGGGATGAGCGCGCTCAGGGCTGCGGTCATAGGGGTCGGTTACCTGGGCAGATTCCACGCCCAGAAATATGCGGCCATACCGGGGGTTGAACTGGTCGGCGTGGCCGACACCAGCCCTGATCAAGCCGCCAAGGTAGCCGCCGAAGTCGGCACTACCGCTTACAGCGATTATCGAGAACTGATCGGCAAGGTGGACGCCGTCAGCGTCGTGGTGCCGACCCAGTTCCATCACAGCGTGGCGCGGGATTTCCTGGCTGCCGGCGTGCATGTGCTGATTGAAAAGCCGATCACCGTAACCATCGAAGAAGCGGACGAACTGATCGCGCTGGCCGACCACAGCAAAGTCGTTTTCCAGGTCGGCCATCTGGAACGCTTCAATCCGGTACTGGTCTCACTGGAAAAGATCCTGCTGCAGCCATTGTTTGTCGAATCGGTACGCATCGCCCCCTTCAAGCCGCGCGGCACAGATGTCAATGTGGTGCTCGACCTGATGATCCACGATATCGACATCATCCAGCACATCGTCAAATCACCGGTGGAACGCATCGATGCCATCGGCGCGCCGGTGTTCACCGGCGAGGAGGACATTGCCAACGCACGCATCCTGTTCAGCAACGGTTGCGTGGCCAACGTCACTGCCAGCCGCATCAGCCTGAAAAGTGAACGCAAGATGCGCATCTTCCAGAACAACGCCTACATCACACTGGATTTTCAGAACCGCAAGCTGCTGGTGGCCCAAAAGGGTAGTGGCGAGCTGTTTCCCGGCATCCCCAACGTCAAAGTCGAGGAACAGCAGCTGGGCGAAGCCGACGCACTGCTCAGCGAAATTGAATCATTCGTCACGGCCATTCGCGAAGGCGGGCAGCCCCAGGTCAGCGGCCGCGAAGGTCGCATGGCCCTGGAAACAGCTTTAAAAATCAACAGCAGCCTCGGAAGGAAAGCATAAATGATCCCAATGGTTGACCTGAAATACCAGTACCATATGCTCAAGGATGAAATCGACCAGGCGGTCATGGACTCCATTGAAAGCGCCCAGTACATCCTTGGCCCGAACGTGTCGGCCTTTGAATCAGAGGCAGCCGCCTATCTGGGGGCCAAACACGCCGTGGCGCTGGCCTCGGGCACCGACGCCCTGCACCTGGCGATTCTGGCGGCCGGCATCGGACCGGGCGATGAGGTCATCACCACACCGTTCACCTTTATCGCCACAGCCGAGGCAATTCGCTATGCCGGTGCGACTCCTGTCTTCGTTGACATTGACCCGCATACCTTCAACATCGATCCGCGTCTGATCGAGGCAGCCATAACCCCGGCCACCAAGGCCGTCATACCGGTACACATCTTCGGCCAACCGGCCGACATGACATCGATTGCAGAGATCTGCCGCCGCCACAGTCTGGTGCTGATCGAGGACTGCGCCCAGTCATTCGGCGCCGCCATGGACGGCAAGATGACCGGCACCTTTGGCGCCGCCGGCTGTTTCAGCTTCTTTCCCAGTAAAAACCTGGGTTGCTTCGGCGACGGCGGCATGGTTACCTGCGCATCGGAGGAGATGGCCGAACAGATCAGGATCCTGCGCAACCACGGCAGCAAGGTGCGCTACCATCACAGCATGATCGGCTACAACAGCCGCCTGGACGATATCCAGGCCGCCATCCTGCGCGTCAAGCTCAAGCGGATTGACGCATTCAACACCAACCGCCGCAAGGTGGCCCATTTGTATTCGACGCTGCTGAAAGGCGCTGTCACCACCCCCCATGAGGATGGCAAGGGTTGCCACATCTATCACCAGTACACCCTCCTGACCGACCGGCGTGAAGCGGTCATGGCCCATCTGGCAGAACAACAGATCGCATCAGCGGTTTACTATCCGATCCCGCTGCACCGCCAGGAAGCCTTCAGCGATACCTGCCATGACGTGAAGCTGCCGGTGTCCGAACGTGTGGCAGCCAGCTGCATGTCGCTGCCCATTTATCCCGAGATGACCGAAGACCAGGTACGGCTTGTGGCGAAAACCGTTAAAGAGGCGCTGGTTGGATAAAAACTCCCGCAGGATCATGATTGTTGCCGGTGAGGCCTCGGGCGACATCTACGGGGCTGAACTGGTGCGCGAAGCCCTGAAACTCGATCCCAGGCTGCATTTTTCAGGCATCGGCGGCGCACGCATGCGCGAGGCCGGCGTCGAAACACTGGTGGATTCGGCTCAGATGGCGGTGGTTGGCCTGATCGAGGTAATCCGCCACTTCGATGTAATCGCATCGGCCTTCACCAGACTCAAACGCATCCTGCTTGGCGCCCCTCCCGACCTGCTGATCCTGATCGACTACCCCGGATTCAATCTGCGCCTGGCCAAGGTAGCCCGCAAGGCCGGCGTCCGGGTGCTCTACTACATCAGTCCGCAGATCTGGGCCTGGCGTCAGGGCAGGGTTAAAAAGATCGCCCGTCTGGTGGATCATATGGCCGTGATCCTGCCCTTCGAGGTGCCCTTTTACGAAAAGCATCATGTGCCGGTCTCCTTTGTCGGCCACCCCATGACCGACATCGTCCAGGTCACCGCCAGCCGTGCAGAGGCGGCCGCGTCACTGGGACTTGATCCCCGGCGCAAGATTGTCGGCCTTTTCCCCGGCAGCCGGCGCAATGAAATCGAACGACTGCTGCCGGTCATCGTGGACGCAGCCGTAATCCTGCAGCGTGATTTTCCGGATATCCAGTTCGTACTGCCCCTGGCGTCAACGCTGGCCAAGGAAGATATCCTGCCACGCCTGGAAGGACGCGGGCTCAATGTCCGCATCTCCAGCGAACGGATCCACGACCTGATCCGTTCCTGTGATGCAATTATCTCGGTCTCCGGCACTGTCACGCTGGAGATCGCCCTGGTCGGCACCCCGATGGTCATCATCTACCGGCTCGCGTCCCTGACCTACCAACTTGCGAAACGCCTGGTCAAGGTGGAAAACATCGGCCTGTGCAACATCGTGGCCGGCGGAACCGTCGTGCAGGAACTGATCCAGGATGACGCCAGTCCGGAGAACATGGCCGCCGAAATTACCAGGCTGCTGACCGACGACACATACAATCAGGGCATCCGCGAAAGATTATCAGCCATCCGCTCCCGGCTGGGAGAAGGCGGCGCCTCGGCCAACGTGGCCAGACTGGCTATCAACATGATCGGTCCAAAATGAAACAGAACGTATCACTGAGAACAATCAAATACTTCAAGCCCTACTGGAAGCTGCTGCTGCTCTCGGCAATCTGCTCGGCTATCGTAGGCAGCATGGATGCCGGTATTATCGCGCTCACCAAGAACGTGCTCGAAAAGATCCTGGCATCAAAAAATACGACCATCTTCCTGCTGATCCCGCCGGGGATTATCCTGCTGTTCCTGATCAGAGGAGTCACCCGCTTCACATACGACACCAGCATCAAGCTGGCCGGCCAGAAAGCTGTCCAGGACATCCGTAATGATATGTATTCCAACAATATCAGACTGGACATGGCGTTTTATAACCGCAAAGCCACCGGCGAAATGATGTCCCACATGACCAACGACATCGGCGCGATGCAGGACGGTATCGCGAATATTGTCACCGGACTGTTCCGCGACCTGATATCCGTAATCGCATTACTGGGCTACCTGTTCTATCTGAACTGGCGGCTGGCCCTGCTCTCTTTCATCGTCATCCCCCTGACCGCCTGGCCGGCCAAACTGATCGGCAAGAAGATCAAGAATGCCTCCGGACGCAGCCTGAATGTCATGGGAGGCATAACCGCCATCCTCCAGGAAAGCTTTTCTGGCATCAAGATCATCAAGGCCTTTGGACTGGAAAATCGTGCCCTTGGACGTTTTCGCGCAGCCAACCTGGATTATTACAACCAGATGCGCCGGTTCATAAAGTATGAATCCCTGGCCACCCCTGTTTCAGAGTTGATCATTTCGTTCGGAATTGCGGCCGTCATATATTTTGGCGGCAGCCAGGTGCTGGCTGACCAGATGACGGCCTTTGATTTGATCGCCTTCATCGGCGCCATGGTCATGCTTTCCAGACCCGTCAACAAGCTTCAGGGGTCCTACAGCACTTTTCAACGTTCCGCCGGCGCCGCCGAGCGTGTTTTCAGCATTCTGGATCAGTCACGGAAGATCGTCGAATCGGACAAGGCCTTTATCCTGCCCCGCTCACAAGGCACGGTGGAGTTTCGTAACGTGTCCTTCAGCTATGGCGATGAGCCGGTGCTGCAGAACATCAACCTGATTGCCAACACCAACCAGATGGTGGCCCTGGTCGGCCCTTCCGGCGGCGGCAAGTCCACACTGGTTTCGCTGATACCCCGTTTCTATGATGTCACCGCCGGCGCCGTGCTGATCGACGGCCATGATCTGCGGGACGTCTCCCTCAAATCACTGGTGGACAACATCGCCCTGGTGGACCAGGAAACCACCCTGTTCAACGAAACCATCGCCAACAACATCCGCTACGGCAAACCCGATGCATCCATGCAGGAGGTCATCGAGGCGGCCCGGTCAGCCTATGCCCACGAATTCATCGAACAACTGCCTGAGGGATATGAAACCAATATCGGCGACAGGGGGACACGCCTGTCCGGAGGCCAGCGCCAGCGCATCTGCATCGCCAGGGCACTGCTGAAAAATGCGCCGATCCTGATCCTGGACGAGGCCACCAGCGCCCTTGACACGGAAAGCGAAAAGATGGTGCAGCAGGCGCTGGACAACCTGATGGTCAACCGCACGACCTTTGTGATCGCCCACCGCCTTTCCACCGTGATGCATGCCGACGTGATCGTTGTGCTGGAGGAGGGACACATCGTCGAGCAGGGTTCCCATGAGGACCTGCTGACCAGCAGCGGTCTGTACAGCCGGCTGCATTCACTGCAGTTCAGCGACCGTGATGGAGACTCAAAAGAGCCATGAAGAAGATCATCTGGGCCGTCGAGGCCTCCATTTTCTATCTGCTGACCCTCTTCGCCGCCCTGCTGCCCACTGCGCTTGCCTACCGGTTCGGGGCAGCGGCAGGCATGCTGATACCGCTGATCGTTCCCAAACGGCGGAAGATCGCGGAAGACAACATCAGGCAGGCCCTGCCCTTCATGAAAAACCATCCCCTCTGGTCCTGCCCCTGTGACGATCCACAGCAGTTGGCCAACGAGATGTTCCGAAACCTGGGACGCTCGCTGATTGAAATCTGCCAACTGTACCACCGCCGGGGTGACCGGCTGATGGAGCAGATCGAAATCAGCGGCAAGGAGCACTACTACCAGGCCCACGCCAAGGGCAAGGGGGTCATATTCCTGACCGGCCACTGCGGCAACTGGGAACTGGTCGCCCTGGCGTTCAGCAGCATCTTCCAGTCCAGCATGGCGGTCGTGGCCCGCAAACAGAACAATCCCTACCTGGAGCGCATGGTCGGGCGCATGCGCATGCAGTACAACAACAGCGTGATTTACAAGCAGGGGGCCCTGCGTGATATCCTCAGGCAACTGAAGAAAAACGGCAACATCGGCCTGCTGGCTGACCAGGCCGTTTTCCCGGAGGAAGGCGCCCTGATTGACGTGCTGGGCCGCAAGGCCTGGGCCTCCAAGGCACCGGTGATCATCGGCCAGAAAAGCGGCGCCGCCATCCTGCCCGCCTTCATCCACCGAGAGGGGGACCGGCATGTCGTGACGATCCACCCCGAGCATCTGCTCGGCAATGACATGAGCGAAGCGGGAATAAATCTGGAAACCCAGCTGCTTTCCCGCTATGTGGAAGAATATGTGATTGAGCACCCCACCCAATGGTACTGGGTACATCGCCGCTGGAAAAGGGCCGGGGAAGTGACCTGATGAACAGACAGGTGATCACGGAAACTGCCGCCATCTTGTCCCTGCTGATCATCGCCACCGCCATGATCGCGCTGACCGGGGCGGACATAGCTGTATCGTCTCAGTTCTATCAAAACGGCGGCTGGCCGCTTGTCCATCAATTCCCCTGGCGTCTGCTGTATAAAATCGACCGCTGGCCGGCGCTGATCATGGCTGTAACCGGACTGCTGCTGTTTGTGTTTTCCTACCACCGCCCCAATCTGAAACGCTGGCGCAAGGCCGGGCCGTTTCTGGTGCTGCTGCTGATCATCGGCCCAGGGCTTTTGGTAAACAGCGTCTTCAAACAACACTGGGGCAGGCCCAGACCGGTTGATATTACCGAGTTCAGCGGCCGCAAGGAATTCCTCAACCCCTGGCAGCCAGGCGTATCCGGCCAAGGCCGCTCCTTTCCCTCCGGACACGCCTCGGCCGCCTTCTACATCACCGCCCCCTACTTTATCTATCGCAGACGCAAACAAGCGGTCGCCCGCGCCTGGCTGGCTGGCGGCATCGCCTTCGGCATCATGATGGGCATCGCCCGCATCACCCAGGGCGGCCACTTCCTGAGCGACACACTGTGGGCCTGGGGCATGGTTCATCTGACCGCCCTGCTGTTGGCCGCACTGCTGAAGGTCGACCACGACGGACCACCGCCAAAGGGCTCCTGAACCATGTTTTTTCTGGTCTACAACATACTCTCTGTTTTTCTGGTGTTGCCGGTACTGGCCTATCATTATTACCGTTCCGCCAGCCGCGGCCGTCCGGCCGCCTTCCGGGAGCGTTTCGGCCTGATACCGCAGGCGCAGCTGGATATACTTAAAAGCCGCCCGGTTATCTGGCTGCACGCCGTCTCGGTCGGCGAGGCCATTGCATCCAGACCGCTGCTCAAGGCGCTGCGCAGCCGCTATCCTGACCACGCCATTGTCATCTCCAACACCACCGAAACCGGCCGCGCCATCGCCAGCAGCTTTCCGGAAAAGGACCTGTGCATCTACTTTCCCTTTGACTTCCTGCCAGCGGTCAGACATGCCCTGACTGCCATCCAACCGCGAATTGTCATCATCATGGAAACGGAGATCTGGCCCAACTTCACCCGCGAGGCACATCGCCGGGGTATTCCGCTGATACTGGCCAACGGCCGCATCTCGGACAAATCCTTCAGGGGCTATCAGCGCTTCAGCTGGTTTTTCAGGCAGCCACTCAGGCTTTTCTCCCAGCTCTGCATGCAGACTGCCCCGGACCGGGAGCGGATAATTGCCATCGGCGCGCCTGCCGAACAGACCGTTGTGTCCGGCAACCTCAAGTACGACATACCTTTCCGGCTGGTTGGAGAAGACGAACAGCGGGAGCTGCGCAGCAGGTTTGCCATCCCCCGCCTGGCCAGCGTACTTGTGGCCGGCAGCACCCACCGGGGCGAGGAACAGTATCTGCTGGACAGTTATCGCGAGCTTTTGCCTTCCCATCCTGAGCTGTTCCTGGTGCTGGTTCCGCGCCACCCCGAACGGGCCGGAGAGGTCGCCGCACTGCTGGAACAAAGCGGCCTGACATTCTGCCTGCGTTCACAGTTGGCCAGCCAGCCAGAGAAGTTCAGCTGCGGGCAGGTGCTGCTGGTTGATACGGTGGGAGAGCTGATGCAGTTTTATGCCCTGTCAGATCTGGTGTTCATGGGAGGCAGCCTGGTGCCGACCGGCGGCCACAACCTGCTGGAGCCGGCATCGCTGGGCGTGCCATCCGTCTTCGGCCCGCACATGACCAACTTCCGCGAAATCGCCGCCCTGGTGCTGTCATTTAAGGCCGGGATCCAGATCCCGTCCCCTGCCGGGCTGACCGCCGCCTGTGACACCCTGTTGACCGACCGCCAGCAGAGGCGCTGTGCAGGCCAAAACGGACTGCGCATGATGGCGGAAACCGGCGGGGCAACCGGTCGCCACATGGAGGTTATTGCAAGCCGCCTATGAGCGCCCAACTGCAGACATACTGGCGTCAAATGGCCTGCGGCGGCAGCCAGTCACCACTGGCGCGCCTGCTCAAACTGTTGCTGATCCCGCCCGCCCTGATCTATGCAGCTGTCACATATCTGCGTGCGCTGGCATACCGCTGCGGCATCTTCAATGTCAAGCGCCTGCCACGGCCAGTCATCTCTGTCGGCAACCTGACGGTGGGCGGTACGGGCAAGACGCCGGTTACCATCCATATCGCCAATTTCCTGATCTCAAGGGGCATCAGGACCGCCGTCCTCTCCCGCGGATACGGCGGCAGTCTGGAAGGCAAAACCGCCATTGTCTCGGATGGCCGCCAATTACAGCTCACACCGGCCGAATGCGGTGATGAGCCGTTCCTGCTGGCATCAAGTGTGCCGGGGCTGATGGTTGTGATCGGCGCTGACCGTCACGCCGCCGGCCAGCTGGCCATGCAGGCACTGCAACCGGACATCTTCATCCTGGACGACGCGTTCCAGCACCTGAAGCTCCACCGCGACCTGAACATACTGCTGATGGATTACCAGAGACCGCTCGGCAACGGCTGGTCACTGCCGGCCGGTCTGCTGCGCGAGCCCTCCGGCGCACAATCTCGGGCCGACCTGCTGATACGGACACGGGCTCCGGAACATGGTGAAGCAGACATTCCAACGGCCGCAGGCAAAGCCGTACTGACGGCCAGTCACCGGCTCAGCGGACTCGTGCCGCTCTCCGGCGGACCACTGCTTGAGTTTGACCGTTTTAAGGGCCGCAAGGTACTGGCCTTTGCCGGCATTGCCGAACCGGAGCCGTTTTTCCAGGCACTGGCTGAACAGGGCCTGCAGATTGTCGCCCGCATCCCGTTTGCGGATCATGCCACGTATGACGAAAAGCAGACTGACCAACTGACGGCCGCATTTGCCGCATCAGGTGCGGAACTGGCCGTCACAACCGAAAAGGATGGCGTCAAGCTTGCCCATCTGCCCGACGCATTAAAGGTCCAAGTACTGCAGGCCAGACTCGGGCTGTCGTTCTCCCCCGCCACACCCCTCGAAGAGCAACTGCTTAAATTGCTTCAAAAACCCGCCTGATTGTGGCATTATGTCACGATTTTAAATCATGACGCAGGGTGCCACATGCTCAACCAAAATCTGCTTGAAATCCTGGCCTGTCCGGTCTGCAAGGGCAAACTGGAAACAGATGACGCCATGCTGTACCTCTCCTGCCCGGCATGCCGGCTGAGATACCGTATCAAAGACGGCATCCCGGTCATGCTTGCGGACGAAGCGGAGCAGAGCGGGGCACAGGGAACAGGTCACAGGGGCCGGTGAAAAACCTAAATCTCAGCAGCCTGAACAAAGTCCTGATCCGGGCGGTCAACTGGGCAGGCGATGCGGTCATGACCACACCTGCCATCGGCGCAATCAGGGGCGCGCTCCCAAAGGCCGAAATCACCCTGCTGGCAAACCCCCTGGTCAGTGAACTCTTCTCACCCCACCCCTGGATCGACCACGTAATCACCTTTGACCGCAAAGCCCTGCACAGCGGAATTACTGGCAGATTAAGGCTGGCGGCCGAACTGAGAAAACAGCACTTTGACGCCGCCCTTATCCTGCCCAACTCCTTCGATTCGGCGCTGGTTCCCTGGCTGGCCGGCATACCGGTCCGGCTGGGCAAAAGCAGTGACGGGCGCGGTTTCATGCTTACCGGTCGCTACCGGCTGCTCAAAGAAGCTGCAGGCTGTCACGAAGTTGAATACTACCTCGATCTGGTGCGTCACTTTGGTATCAGTGGGCAGGACTTAAAGCCGCAGCTCTTCACAACGTCTGATGAAGCCGGACACGCGAAAGAGCAGCTGCAGCAGCACGGCATCAGTCCGGATGACTTTGTTATCGGCATCAATCCCGGGGCGACCTACGGCTCGGCCAAACGCTGGTATCCGGACCGATTCGCGGAAGCAGCACGCGCACTGGCGGCTGAATGGAATGCAAAGATACTCATATTCGGCGGCCCCTCGGAAACCGCGATGGCCGGCGACATCGAGCAGGCCCTGCATGAGACTTTCTGCCTGAACATGGCGGGCAAAACCACCGTGCGCGAGTTGATGGCGCTGATACAGCGCTGCAATTTCTTTTTGACCAACGACTCCGGGCCCATGCATATCGCCGCCGCCTTCGGGGTGCCCCTGGTGGCGATCTTCGGCTCCACGGACCACACCGGCACAGCGCCCTACACGGACAATGCCGTAATCGTCCGCAAACCAGTGGCATGCGCGCCCTGCAAACTCAGGGAATGCCCGACAGACCACATCTGCATGAAATCCGTAACAGCGCAGGATGTCATCCAGGCATCCTTGGAACTTCTCCAGAGAACGAAGGATTGTAATTAATGGCCAAAGAAGACATTTACCATGCCAAGGAATTGAGATACTTCCAGGGCGCCCGCAGCGACGTCGTAGAATTGATCCCTTCCGGACCGAACAGGATCCTGGAGTTGGGCTGCGGGGCCGGACGCACGCTGCTTAACGCCCGCGCATGTGGCAAGGCGGCAGAGATCGTCGGCATCGACATCATCCCTGCCGGAGATGACCAGCAGCAGCTTGACCGCTATATCCAGGCCGATGTGGACACACTTGAACTGCCATATCCCCACGGATACTTCGACGTCATCATCTGCGCCGATGTGCTGGAGCACCTGGTTGACCCATGGAAGGCGGTGTCGCGCCTGGTGCCTTTCCTGAAGAGCGGAGGGACGATGATCGCCAGCCTGCCCAATGCCCGTGACTATCTGATGTTCTTCGCCATCTCCATTAGAGGCGATTTCCGCTATACAGACGAAGGGCTTTTTGATCGCGGCCATCTGCGTTTTTTCTGCAAGAAGAACATGCGAGAGCTGTTTGAACAGAACGGGCTGAAGGTGGAAGGCTTTCACTTCAGGCTGGCAAAACTGAGGAAGGT
>DAONZY010000036.1:0-26645 GCA_035407085.1 Deltaproteobacteria bacterium
TCAGCGCCGCAATTGACGGCAGGAACCAGACATTGCGCATTTTGGCGTAACGTCCTGGTGGCATGAAGATCGTCTGCTGATCCTCTTCCACAACCAGCGTCTCCAGAATCAACTCCCCGCCCGGACGCAGGCATCCCTTCAGCTCCAGCAGGTGATCCAGCGGTGAGCGGCGATGATAGAGCACACCCATTGAAAAAACGCTGTCAAAGCAGGCCAGATTGGCCGGTACATCTTCGATGCCGATGGGGATGACATGGTGATGCGGATCGTTGATGTAACGTTGCATGACCAGGAACTGGGTCAGCGAAAGCATGAAAGGCTCGATACCCAGCACAAACTCGGCGCCGGCGCCGCGCATGCGCCAGCCGTGATAGCCGTTGCCGCAACCGACATCAAGCACTTTGCGCCCTGCCAGCGGCTGGATATGCGGCAGCAGGCGTTCCCACTTCCAGTCCGATCGCCACTCGGTATCGATCTCAATGCCGAAAAAATTGTAGGGCCCTTTGCGCCAGGGGTGGAAGGCCTGGAGGCGGGCGATCAGCTCTGCGCGGTCGACCTGGCCAAGATCAGCATCGCAGCCGATGGTGACATTGTCTTGCAGCAAAACCTGAGACGGCGATATCTCCGGCAGCAATTTTAGGGCATTAAGCAGGTCGGGCATATCGCCGTGACGCCCCAGCAGTTGTTCCTCCGTCAGGATCACTTGCAGCTGTTCAGCCCAGCGCTCCTGACCCATGGCGGCCAGTTGTGGATAAAGTGGATCAAAGCATTTCATTTGATCGCGACCATGGAGACAAAGTTGAAGCACTGGAACCAAAGTTCAGAACAGGAAAAACCTGCTGCCTGCAATCTTTCCTGATGGCAGGCGATGGTTTCGGGGATCATGACATTTTCCAGAGCTGACCGTTTCTGGCTGATTTCAAGGTCGCTGTAGCCGTTGGCCCGTTTGAAGTCGTGATGCAGCTTTACATGAAAGTGCTGACGCCACGGCTCGCTGAAGGCGATCTTCTCCGAGAGGATCAGAATGCCGCCCGGACTGAGTCCGGCATGGATGCGTTGAATCAGCGCCAGTCGCTGTTCCAGCGGGATGAACTGCAGGGTAAAGTTGAGGACGACGACTGAGGCGTTTTCAATGGCAACATCCTGGATATCGCTGCAGTTCATGGTCACCGGTATGGTCGATACGGTATCCAGGGCCAGGAGTTCGCGGGCGCGCTCAAGCATGGCCGGGGAGTTGTCCACCGCAATAATATCGCAGTCCGGCGCAGTGATCCGCTGGCGCATGGCCAGTGTGGCCGCTCCGAGGGAACAGCCGAGATCATAGCAGTGGCTGCCCGGCTGGGCGTATTTTGCTGCCAGAATGCCGATATTGGATATGATCATCCCATAGCCTGGGACTGAGCGCTGGATCATGTCGGGAAAGACCGCGACCACCCGTTCGTCGAATTTGAAGTCAATGATATGCTGCAGCGGTGCAGCGTAGATGGCATCGGTTTTTCTGGGCACTGTTTCTCTTCCTGTTGAATTCCCTGTTTAGTTTCCGTCCGGAAAGGGTGCGTTTTCCCCCTGACGGCGTCAATCTTTGGTTTTGATTGTGCGGCGTACCTGTGTACGCCTCCGCACAAAACCTTGATTTTCTTGCCAGGAGAAAAAATCCCCGCTTTCCAAAGCGGAAAACAATAGTTTCTCATCCGGAGTTTCCGGATGGAAACTATTTATAACCACCTAAAAATATAGGTTCTGCCTCGGAACATCAAGAACTACAAAACACTGTTCAATATTATCTTTCTATATGTAGACGTTTTATAGCATAATGCGGTCGAATTATGATTAACAAGGTCGTTAGGGAGTCCGTATGACAAAACAGGATAACCCGATGCATATGCCCACAGCCCTGACCATGGAATATCGCCTGCCGGTCTATCCGGTCAGTCGGGTCAAGGACGGCATTGCCGAGACCGGCATGGGCACTGTGTATTTCAAGCAAGGTCGATTAACCGCGTATCACCGAGATCTGCTGGATGTGGTTATCACTTATTCGGAGGAATTGCGATTAAACAGTAGCGGTGAGGTCGAGGTGATTTTTGATCCGCCAAGGATCGCCAGAGTGCTGGGGATTGATTCGGAATGGCGATTCCAGCGCAGATTGCTGGAGGAGCTTGCCGTTGCCGTCGTGTCAATCAAACCTACGGATCAAGCGGCACCTGGCGCTACCTTCACTGTGCTTGCGGTTGTGGGGGAAACGGATATGCCGGCCAGAAGGAAAGGGGGGCAGTTCGGTACCAACCTGAAAAAGGTCGTTTTATCCAGCTGTTATGTGCAGTACTTAAAGTCCCAGCCAACAGTCTGTCTGGGGCGGGAGGTCGTTGGACAGGTCATGCGGCTGCGCAACCAGGTCTCCAGGACATCCGCCAAGTGGCTGCTGGCCGGTCGAGGGGAGCAGCGGCTGGGGCTAAATGAACTGCTGCAGTATGCCGGCTGCCGAGGCAGCAAGGTCATGATGTCCAAGTATCGTCGGCAGCTGATGGATGATGCAGCGTTGCTGACGGAACTGGGCGTTGTCATTGAATCCGGTGTGGTCAGTTGCAGTGGAGAGGCGGCGGTTGTGTTTGATGCTCCTTTTGACCTGGCTCCGTTCTCGCCAGAACTGTCACAGCGAAACGGCGTAAACAATAATTCTGCAGAAAATGCATATTCAACAGATATAACCATCTATGAGACGGAGTGCTCTGTTGCAAACAATACCCCCGAGCCACTGGTTAATATTAATTCGACCGATCAATCATTTATCACGACAGAAGTAAACCATAATTCGGTAGTGTTTTCAGATCAAGCTGGGCAGACATTTAATCAACTATCGGCAGATGTGAAGGGCGATCCTGCTGCCACTTCAGACAGTCCAAAGCATATCCGTCGCAAGGGGAAAAAGAGTCCAAAGGCCGTTGAGGCGGAAGAGCAGTATTCCTTGGCCGGTTTGTGGTAAGCGGTTTTTTTGTAGATTCCTGATCAGCTATCAAAAGCTGATCTGATCTCTTACAACTTGTATCTTTACAGTAACTGGGCAACAATAGGGCGCTGCTGATATGGGGCAGGCGGTTTACAGGGATTTGTTAAATTCTATTTCTATTGGCTTAAATGCGTGTAGATATTTAAATCACGTTTTCAACTTTGACATTTTTGATCGATTTTGACTTATTGAGTTTTGGAGGTTTTATGCGTGCATGGTTTTATGTTTCGGCAATGCTGATGTTAATGTTTTGTGCTGCCTGTTCGCCCAAGGTTGTCCCGATCAGGACTGTGGCGATCATGCCGGCCAACAACTCTGCTGCCACAACCTTTCGTGAGGTAGCAATCCTGCCTTTCGACGGACGGGAGGGGTTGGCAACGTCGTCAGAACTTGAGGCTATGCTGACCAGTATCAAAGTTGGGGAACAGCCCTATTTCAGATTGGCTGATCGGACGCAACTACAGAACATCATTAGTGAAATCAAGTTATCCCATAGTGGCATGCTGACCGATGACGCTATCATTAAAATCGGCAGACTGGCCGGTGTGAAGGGGATTTATACCGGTGTTGTCACCATGAACGAGATATCATCTGACCCGTATACGGAAAAGCGCCCCTATACGGTTTGCGGAGCATATTCCACCATCACCAGCAATACCAAGAGAAGCTCTGTGAGCACTCCGGTTTGCACAAGCTGGATCCAGAAATACAACATTGTCAACTGCACAAGAAAAGCGGCCAGTTTTGGTTACTCAGTCAAGCTGACCGAGGTGGAAAGCGGACAGGTGGTTTATGCGGCTGATTTCTCATCCAGTTCTGCTGACGCGGCCTGCAACGACAGACGGGCTGTAAAAAGCAATGCCGAGTTGCGTCGTCAGGCCAAGGACGATGTCAAGGCCAAGTTCCGCAGGGATGTGGCCCCTTTTGAAACGTACCTGACCATTAATATCATGGGAGAAAACGAGGGTATTCCCGGTGGTCGCCCCCAGGAACTGTTTGAGCGCGGTATTGAATATGCCGAAGCGGGACGTTTGGATCGTGGCTGTGAATTGTGGCAGGAGGCACTGGCGATGGCGCCGGGTGCCGTGCCGCTGATCTACAATATGGGCATCTGCTACGAGGTGCGGAACGAACTGGAGCGGGCTCGTGACATGTACAGAAAAGCCGATCGTGCATTGGGAAAGCCTGACAGCCTGATCAATAGTGCATTGGGAAGAATAGGGGAGGCCATCGAGCGGGAAAGAAAACTAAGGCAACAGCAGTCTGAGCGCCAGCAGAAGATGCAGCCGGCAAGACGTGTCGGCAGCAATCAGCAGTTCTGAGAACAACTTTACGGATCAGAAATCGTGCAGCATTTTTTGCAGTTCCTTCGGCAGGCTGGGGCGGCCATTCTTGTTGATGGCCGTTCCAATTGCCAGCGCCCTCAGTATTAATTTGTGATCCGGCAGACGGTAAATATTCTGGTGGAAGCCGATCCTGACCGGGGAAACTCGATAGGGTTTCAATTCAACCACAAATCTGTCACCGCTGGTCAGCGGCCACTTGAAATCTAGTTCAATTCTGGTCAGCACCATGTGAATCTTGTTTTCAACCATGGCGGCAAAGTCAATTCCCATGCTTTTCAGATATTCGTGCCTGGCATGCTCAAGGTAATTCTGATATACGGCATTGTTGACGACACCCTC
This sequence comes from Deltaproteobacteria bacterium, assembly GCA_035407085.1. Taxonomy (GTDB): domain Bacteria; phylum Desulfobacterota; class Desulfuromonadia; order Geobacterales; family Pseudopelobacteraceae; genus JBGSQR01. The sequence continues at coordinate 4,693 of DAONZY010000036.1, forward strand.
CATATCCAGTTCATAATCCCTGACCGACATTTCAATCCTGAATCCGCCATGAGTCATATATTAAACCTCCCGAGTTTACTGTTATCCACAAATTCAGGCATCTTCATCTATTGCTGAGACGGGGTCTGCATTTTGCTCCGGAACAACCATATACTGGGCGGCCACCAGCGAAATGACACCCAGGACAGCCCCTGCCAGAAAGGGTATGCGGTAGTCTATCATCCACAGCAGACCACCAAGAGCAGGCAGGAACACGGCCGCAATATGGTTGATCGTAAAGCCTACCGCCATGGAGGATGCGATATCCTTGGGGTTGGCGATCTTCTGGAAATAGGTGCGAATGGCAACGGCAAAATTGAACAGGATATTGTCCAGGATGTACATCGCGGCAGCCAGGGTCTTGGAGGTGGTGTAGGCGTAGACCAGGAAAATGATAATCACCCCCGCATATTCGATCGTTGAGATGTGACGTTCACCGAACTTGACAATTGCGCGCCCGATCAGCGGATTAAGAATCCAGGCCACGGTGTTGTTGATAATAAACAGGATCGTCATTTCCTGGACAGAGAAATGAAACATTTTAACCAGCAGGAAGATGGAAAAGACCATGAATATCTGTCTGCGGGCACCGGACAGGAAGGTGAGTATGTAATAAAGTGTGTATTCCTTTTTGAGAAACATCTTCTGGCGCTGGGGGGCGATGTTGTTGTGGGTTGGATCCTGAAGCAGGCCCCAGATACCAGCAATCACTACCAGACTGCCCACAATCAAAAACGTTTCCCGGTAATCCAGAAACTTGATCAGTACCCAGATCAGCACACCAGATGCGATGCTGGAAGCAGCAGCCAGGCTGCGCAAACGCCCGAAAATGATGGGTGAGACACTGGTGGAAAAATACTGCAGGGTTAGAGACTGATTGGTGGTTTCGTAATAGTGAAACCCAAAACTCATCACCAGTGTGGTGAAGATCAGTCCGGTATAAGTGGGCAAAAGACCGGTGATTCCTGTTCCAACCCCAAGCAAGGCGATTGAAAGCGCGGCCAGGCGGTGTTCCTTGATGACCATGATCAGAAATACGGCCAGCAAGGCCAGAAAACCCGGCACTTCGCGCACAGACTGGATCATACCGACGCCGTCACCGTCCAGCTTGATTACCTCAACTGCATAGTTATTGAAGAGGATCGAATATCCCTGCAAACCAACCATGGAAGCTGCCGTGAGCACGGCGAGAAAACGGAGCATCGGTTTCTGTTCGGATGTGAGTATCATATATTTATCTTTCGGGAAGGCAGACGAAGGATATGCCAGTGTCCACCCGGCAGTTTAATGTAAATTACGCCAAACAGCGCCGGATGTCATAATAAAATATTTGCCAGACGTGAAAAAACAGATTGGTTAGACGTAGATTGAAAAGGTGTAGCGGCAATCAGGAATGTTGGAATTGATGCGGGGTGTGCTGACTGTTGAAGTTTGATCCATTCTGGATGGATGGGTCTGTTGGGGTGATCTGACTTGTGTAGCCAACTGCGCGCGGGCGTTGCCGATCCTGGACGCAATCTCTGTCTGGCTGCTGGTATGTTCAGTTTGCTGGGCACCTCTGACAATTGATTGTCTGACAAATGTATCCAGGGCATTAATATTCATAAACTGGCTGCTTTCAAATTGGGATATGGACGCTAGTAAACATTATGGACATCATGCAGCATATTCTGTGCCTGAATGCGAGTGCAATGCAATGTCCTGCAATTATAGTTAGTTATGCAATTTTAAGAGAGTATGGTTGTATCGGCGTGCGGCGACAGTCATATTTCCAATGACAGTGTGACAGATTATTGACTTCAATCTGGTGCGCCAGTTTTCGGGCTTCAAATTTCGTTTCTGAAGGGTTTTCTTGCGGCAGGCAATACGATGGGTTGTCTTTTAGCTGGTCAATGTGAATTGCCACAATATTGGAGGGTAGTCTATTGTAGGGCAGTAAATCATACAGAAGCATCCGTAAATGTCTCATAAGCTATATTATGTTAAGTACGTAATAGGATATTAATATGTTGGTTCAGGACACATATGTGAGCAATGTATTGGCCTATCCTCTTGTTACTCGATGGTTTTTGGAATATCTGAGAATTATTGGTTATGGATTGTAATTGGAGATTTCAATCAGGTTGGCGTCCGGATCCCGAACATAGGCGGAAGTGATCGGACCAAGTGCTCCGGTGCGAGGAACTGGACCTTCTTCAATGTGAATATTGAGGTTGTTAAGGTGGTTTATGACCTCATCAAGTGGTGTTTCAGTGATAAAGCACAGATCAGCTGATCCCGGTGAAGGATGTTTGGCGTGCGGTTTCAGTGGGTTGTTGGCTTCATGCAGGTTGATCTTTTGCTGGCCAAAGATAAGAGCCTTGCGCCCCGCAGCAAATGTTTCCACCGTCATCCCCATTACTTTGGTGTAAAACGCAATGCTGGTGGCATCAATATCTTTAACGGTCAGTACAAGGTGATCAAGACTGCTGATGATCATGTTATGTCACCACTGTTAATTGCCTTATAAATCAAATAGGTTTATCTGGTCATTTAATGTATTGCTTAAATCTTTCGTTTATCGATAACCCTGGCGGACTTGCCTTCAAAGCGTGTGATGCTGTTTGGCTCAACCAGCTTGACGGTAACCCCGATGCCGATGAGCGCTTCAATCTTGCGCTCCACTGTTTCCAGGAACGCCTTCTGCTTTTTCATCTCGTCATAGAAGATGTTTTCCGTCACTTCGATGCAAACCTCCAGGGTATCAAGAGTGCCTTTACGATCCAGCACCAACTGGTAATGCGGTTCGCATCCTTCAATGGCAATAAGCACCTCTTCAATCTGGGACGGAAATACGTTAACGCCGCGAATAATCATCATGTCATCGGAACGCCCCATGGTCTTGTTCATTCTGACCGTGGTTCTGCCGCAATCGCATTTTTCATAGTTAAGGCTGGTAATATCCCTGGTCCGGTAACGGATCATCGGGAAGGCCTCTTTGGTCAGCGTGGTCAGTACCAGTTCACCCATACTGCCCGGAGGCAGGACTTCACCGGTTTCCGGATTGATGATCTCGGCAATGAAGGCATCTTCGGAGATATGGATGCCGTTTTTGCAGCAGCATTCCCCCCCTACTCCCGGTCCGATCACTTCAGACAGGCCATAATTATCTGTTGCACTGATCATCAGACGCGTTTCAATTTCCCTGCGCATGGCTTCAGACCAAGGTTCGCCGCCAAAAAGTCCGACTTTCAGCGAAAGTGTTTTGGGATCAATGCCGAGTTTTTCCATGCGGTCGGCAATGGTGATGGCATAGCTGGGGGTGCAGACCAGCGCCGTGGTCTTGTAGTCCTGCATGATCATGATCTGTTTTTCCGTGTTGCCGCCCCCCATGGGTATAACCGCCGCACCAATGGATTCAGTGCCGTAGTGCAGGCCAAAAGCCCCGGTAAAAAGACCGTAACCGAAGGCGATCTGGACCACATCGTCGTGTGTAACACCCGCTGCGGTCATGAAACGCGCAACCAGATTGGACCACATCTTCAGGTCGTTTTTAGTGTAACCGACAACCGTTGGCTTGCCGGTAGTGCCGGATGATGAGTGTATCCTGACAACCTCGCGTAGAGGCACGGCAAACATGCCGTAGGGATAGTTCAGCCTAAGATCTTCCTTGGTTGTAAAAGGCAGCTTGGCAAGATCGGCCAGTGAACTTACATCTTCCGGGACAATCCCCAGTTCGTTAAACTTGTTCCGGTAACAGGTGACATTCTTGTAAACGCGATTGAGTGTGGCCTGCAGCCTTTCCAGCTGCAGCTGCTCCAGCTCTTCTCGCAGCATTGTCTCGTGTTGTGGATCCCATATATTGGTCTGCATCAGCATATTCTCCTGTATTGCGCAATAAACAGGCTCGACATGACTATTCTGGCATGGTCAGGGCCGCCTGGACTACCTGTATGGTCTGTTCAATCGCCTGTTCAATCGAAAGTGAAAGCATTTCGCCGGTCTTGCGTAGTTTCAGCTCCACCTTTCCTTCGGCCAGCCCCTTACTGCCGACCACAATCCTGAGCGGGATACCGATCAGGTCATTATCCTTGAACTTGACCCCAGGACGTTCATCGCGGTCATCAAACAGTACTTCTAGCCCTGCCTGTTCAAGTTTGAGATAAATCTCTTCGGCAGCGGCCATGACACCGGCGTCCTTTGTGTTGACGGCCACCACCGAACAATGGAAGGGTGCCAGTGCAACCGGGAAAATGATCCCGTTCTCGTCATGATTCTGTTCGATGGCAGCTGCCACAGTACGTCCGATACCGATACCGTAACAGCCCATGAAGATGATCTGCTCCTTGCCGTTTGCATCCAGATAGGTGGCATTGAGTGATTTGGAATATTTGGTACCCAGTTTGAATACGTGGCCGACCTCGATACCGCGCCACATCTCAAGTTTTCCACTTTCACAGCGCGGACAGGGATCGCCGGCCTGCACATTGCGGATGTCGGCAAAGCGATCCACATGGAAGTCGCGCTCCAGATTGGCATTGATAAGGTGCATATCCTTTTCATTGGCGCCTATGACCGAGTTGTACATGGTCTGCACGATCAGGTCGGCGATTACCGGCACGCGGGCCTTCATATCCCTCGGTCCCAGAAACCCAACCGGAGAGCCGGTTACCTGCAGGATCTCTTCCTCGGTCGCCATGACTATTTCTTCCCAGCCCATACAGTTCTTCAGTTTGATCTCGTTCAGCTCATGGTCGCCACGCAAAAGCGCCATAACAAACTCACCAGTACCGGATGAATAAACCATGGTCTTGATGGTGCGATCCTCTGTCAATCCGAGAAAGGCAGCCACATCGGCAATACTCTTCATATCCGGGGTGGCGGTCTTTTCCATCGGCAACATTTCCATGACCTTTGCGGTGTGTGGCGACCGGGACTCGGCTTTTTCCACATTGGCTGCGTAACGGCATACATGGCAGGAAACGATGGCATCCTCGCCCGAATCAGCCAGCACCATAAACTCGTGGGATGATGAGCCGCCGATACTGCCCGTATCCGCCTCAACCGCACGGAAGTTGAGCCCGCAGCGTTCAAAGATACGGATATAGGCCTGATACATCTTTTCATAGGAACAGTCGGCCGCGCTGCTGTCCACGTCGAAGGAATAGGCGTCCTTCATGATGAATTCCCGGCCGCGCATCAGACCGAAACGGGGACGGATCTCGTCACGGAACTTGGTCTGAATCTGGTAGAAATTGACCGGCATCTGGCGATAGCTCTTGATCTCCCGACGCACCATGTCGGTGATGACCTCTTCATGGGTCGGTCCCATGCAGAATTCGTTTTCCTTGCGATCCTTGAAGCGTAGCAGCTCCTTGCCGTAAAAGGCCCAGCGCCCGGATTCCTGCCACAGTTCTGCCGGCTGCACGGAAGGCATCAGCATTTCAATTGCCCCTGCCCTGTTCAACTCCTCACGGACGATATTTTCGAACTTGCGGATCGAGCGCAGTCCAAGGGGGAGATAGTTGTAAATACCGGCGGACAGTTTGCGGATCATGCCTGCGCGCAGCATCAGCTGATGGGAGACGACCTCGGCGTCGGAAGGGGTTTCCTTGACGGTGGGGATAAAGTAGCGGGAATAGAGCATTATTTATAACCTCATTTGTTGGGGAGTCATGGTCAGGAATTTTGTGGATTGGGGACGGGAACCTGGGACTGGAATTGATGCAGCTGTCTTTACCTGTCCCCAGTCACCAGTCCCAAGTTAGAGCTTTTCAATCTCTTCAAGCAGCGCTTCAGCCAGTTTGTCTTCCGGCACCTTGCGGATAACCTCGCCGTGGCGGAACAAAAGGCCTTCACCCTTGCCGCCGGCAATACCCACATCCGCCTCGCGCGCTTCTCCGGGGCCATTGACGGCACAGCCCATTACAGCCACGGTGATGCGCTTGTCGATGTTCTGCAGCTTTTTCTCTACCTCGTTAGCCACCTTGACCAGGTTGATCTGGCACCTGCCACAGGTGGGACAGGACACGAAATTCACCCCACGCTGACGCAGTCCCAGACTCTTCAAAATCTCGTAACCGACCATGACCTCGTCCAGCACGTCACCTGTCAGCGATACGCGCATGGTGTCGCCGATGCCGTCGGCCAGCAGGATGCCCAGCCCGACGGATGACTTGATGGTGCCGGAGAAGATGGTGCCAGCCTCGGTGATGCCGATGTGCAGCGGATAGTCAACCTTGCTGGAGAGCAGCCGATAGGCGGCCACGGTCTTCATCACGTCGGAGGCCTTGAGTGATATCTTGATTTCCTGATAGCCAATCTCTTCAAGGATGCGGATGTGCCCCAGGGCCGATTCCACCATGGCTTCGGCGGTCGGATGTCCATAGCGCTGCAGTAGTTCCTTTTCCAGCGAGCCGGCATTGACGCCGATACGGATCGGCACCTGACGCCCGGCAGCAGCCTTGACAACCTCCTCCACCTTCCATTTGTCGCCGATATTGCCCGGATTGAGCCTGAGTCCGTCAATGCCGCCTTCCAGCACCTTGAGGGCCAGCTTGTAATCGAAATGGATGTCGGCAATCACCGGGATCGGGCTTTGGGCCTTGATACTGCCCAGCGCAACGGCGGCATCCATGTCCGGTACCGCGCAGCGGACAATCTCGCAACCGGCATTTGCCAGATCCCTGATCTGAGCCAGTGTTGTATCAATGTCTCTGGTATCGGTAGAGCACATAGACTGCACCGCGCAGGGAGCACCGCCGCCAATGAATACCGAGCCTACTTTTATCTGTCTGGTTGTCTTTTTCATAATTGGGCATAGTAGACAACATGGCTAAAAAAATCAAGGACGTTGGGCGGCAGAATGCATCAAAAAACTTTCCATGTGAGCTGCTCAACTGCTACAATTCCGCCATGTCAGACCTGATGTACACCATGCCCGCGCTAGCGGGACTTCGTTCATTTTTCCCTGCAGTGATGCATGACAGCATCTTTGTAGTCGGCGGCACTGTACGTGATTTGCTGAGCGGTGCGGCAGCCAAGGATATCGACCTGGCCGCAGCGCTTGACGATGACGCCTTAGAACGGCTTGGATTCCGAGCAGTCAGCGGGAAAAGCACGGTGGATATCTGGTTCAGGCACGATGCCCGGCTTGGAAACATGGAATTGGTTCAGCTGGACAACCGCGCGGCCCTGGCCTGTGATCTGGCCAGGAGGGACTTCACCATCAACGCCCTGGCGATGGACCTGACCGGTAAACTGATTGATCCCTGCAATGGAGCTGATGATATTGCCGCCAGAAGATTGCGTCCCTGCTCCCCCACCGCCATTGAAATAGATCCGCTGCGCACGTTCCGGGCCTTTCGTTTCAGCGCTGAAAATTGGGTTTTGTCTGAAGATATGGAGGTCTTATTACGTTCAAGGGGCTGGGACAGATACCTTGAGCAGATTCCGGTTGAACGTTTCAGCAGAGAGATGACCAAGGCGCTTGGGGCTGCGGACCCTGCCGGCTTTTTTCTCCGCATGCAGCAGTTCGACATCGGAAAATGCTACCTGCCAGAGCTGTTTCGTATGCCCGCCATACCAGCCGGACCGGCACTCCACCATCCAGAAGGTGACCTGTTCACCCATTCGCTGCAGGTCTTGCAGTGTGCGGCCCGCATATCCGCCAACCCGCTGATACGTTTCTGCGCATTTTTTCACGATCTGGGCAAACTGGCTACCGATCCGACACTCTACCCTGCGCACCATGGCCATGATCTGGCCGGATACAGACTTGCCCCTGCCTTCTGCAAACGGCTGCGGCTACCGTCCAGCTATGGCAGTTCACTGGCCTGGGTCAGCCGGTTGCATACCAACATGAACCGCTGGCATGAACTGCGCGAATCAACCAAACTGCGCCTGGCAGGACAAGCCATCAAGAGCGGCGTCACAAGCATGCTTGTCACGGTATCCACAGCCGACAAGCAGACATCATCCATACCGGACGATTGGGAACACGTCCTGAAAACCGCCTCCATGACAACCTTAGAACTGGGCATCGATCAGACCACACTGCAAAACACCCCGCCGCACAAGCGCCCTGAATACATTTTCCAGCATCGGCTGCAGGCGCTGAAAACCTGACCGACAACCAATACATCCGCTCAGAGGACAGTGTCACATTTTGACAGTGCCGGTTCTCTCGGGTATAGTTCTGCAGTAATCCTTACGATTACAATTTTCAGGATCATGCAGTACTCTCACCGAACTGGAGAATCGCCATGCAACGCCTGTTTCTGTCTACGGCATCATTTATCTGCCTTTTGTTTGCCGCCCTGCCTGCATTTGCCAGGCCGACCTGTGTCAACATGTCCGGTGAAGGGGCGATTGTTAACAATGACGTGCCTTCGGCCCGCATGGAGGCCATCAACCGGGCCAAATGGCTGGCAGTGGAACAGGTGGCCGGAGTGGATGTCAAAAGCCGCACCATTGTTGAAAATGGAGCCTTGCTGGACGATATCATCACCACCCAGATGCAGGGGGTGGTCACCAGCCACCGGGTGCTGAATGAAAAACGCTCTGCAGACACCTATCAGGTCACCGTCAGCGCCTGCATCGAACCGGTTAACGCCCGTACCGCCGTATCTGCCCTGGCCCTGAACACCTCCATCTCGCTTTTCATCCCGTCCCGAAAACCAACCACATCTGCAAAGGATCGCTGGGAATACGAGGAGGACAACATCCTCTCCCAGAACATCACCTCCCGGCTGGTGGAACAGGGCTTTAGGGTGCGCGACCTGGCCGATTCCCATTCCCTCAAGTTGAAGGATATTGACGCCGCTTTCCGCGGCGGTCGCCAGGCCGAATTGCGCAGCCTGATCTACAAGCACTTGAGCAACAGCATCCTGATCGGCAGGATCGAGCCAACCGTCTCCTTTAACAAGGGCGAGGACGCCGGTTACGGCATCAGGATGCCGTTCAATTCGGTCACAGCCCGGCTCAGTTACCGGCTGATGTCACGGGGAAGCGACGGCCGGATGATCGTGCTGGCTGCCGGCACCGAGGAGGCAAAAGGACTGGCACCGGCAATCAACGATGCCTATGCCGAGGCGCTCAAAAACCTGTCTGAACGTTTTATCCCCATAATCATGGAAAAGATCTATGGCCGCATACGTGAAATAGGCTCAAGCGTGCGGGTCAAGGTGGAGGGGGTCAAGGATCCGGCCGAAAGCCTGGTCCTGCGGGAGTCGCTGCAGAAGATCACCTGGGTCTCCGGCGTTGAAAACATTGGCCTGGATGAATTCCGGGTCAACTATCCGGAAAACCCGGTCTACCTGGCCAACAGCCTGTCACAGAAGGGTTTTGGTATCATTAAATTCAGCAGTCACTTTATCCGGATCAGGAAACCATTATAAAAAAGGGCTTTGCTTTACGGAGAGCCTGGTTTATTATTTGCGGCCCGCGCACGGATTGCGCGGGTTTTGCTTTGTATTGCGGCCAATCGATTCATAACCATCAATGAACAGGAAACATTATGAGTATCAAGAAACTGAACGCCGGAGATATCATCGAAGCCCGCTGCACCCGTTGCCGCGCTGTACTAAACCACTGCATCGTCGCCATGGTGGGCGACAAGGTGGTGCGGGTGGAATGCAACACCTGCGGCGGCATACATAACTACTATCCACCTCCTTCCGCAAAAAGCGAAAAAACCTCCAAGTCCGCATCAACCACCGCAGCCGGGAAATCATCTGCGCCCCGCGCGCCCAAAAAGGACGCGGCAGCTGCCGAACGGGAAGAATGGGTGGCGCAGGTTTCCGGCAGGGAATCTTCTGCTGCACTTGCTTACAGTATGACCAGCAGATACAAAAAGGGTGAGCTTGTTAGGCATCCTGTCTTCGGGCTCGGTATTGTCAAGCAGATCATCGTGCCGAACAAGATGCAGGTGCTGTTCCAGGATGGTTGTAAACTGCTACGCTGTCTCTGATCTGATTAAACATTGCGTCGTGGAGGATTGTTGAATAATAGCAACCGGACAAGCGATGAAAAAGGTCTGCTGGTCGCCCACTACGGCGTCTCGGTAGAGGTGCTGTTCGAGAACGGCTCCCGCCGCATGGTCAAGGTCAAGCGCAATTCCGGCCATGTGGTTGGCGACAGCGTGCTTGTCAACGGAGAGGTGCTTAAGCGCCTGCCGCGCCGTACGGAACTGCGACGTCGTGATGCCCGCGGTGGCATCCATCTGGTGGCTGCCAATCTGGATGTACTTGGCATTGTGATTGCGCCGCTATCTCCTGCCGGATTTGTCGACCGCGCGATCGTCGCCGCCCGCTCAGCCGGACTGGAACCGTTTCTGATCGTCAACAAGTGTGATCTTGACGAAGCGGTCGAACTTGGCGCGTCCATTGATGCGACCTATGGCGGCTGCCTGCATATATTCCGGATCAGCACGATCACCCGCTCCGGTCTTGTGCCGTTAAATCAGTATCTCAGCAAGGGACACCGTGGTGTGTTCATCGGCAATACCGGCGTTGGCAAAAGTTCATTGATGAACGCCATCTGCCCCGAGAGCAATCTCAAGGTCGGAGAAACCAGCGCATACAAGGGTATGGGTCGCCATACAACAACGGTTTCAACTCTGCATCGACTGACAGGCGGCGGAGAGCTGGTGGACACCCCCGGTTTTCGCGATTTCGGACTGGTGGAGATTACTGCTGAAGAACTGGCAGAGTACTTCCCCGGCTTCGAGGAACATGGCAAGACCGTCTGTCGCTTCCACAACTGCCGCCACCGCTCCGAACCGGGTTGCGGTGTCATTCGCCTGATGGAGCAGGGAATAATTACTGCAGAGCGTTATCAGGCCTATCTTGCACTGCTGGATGAGGTTGAAACAGCGGAATCAGCTGCAAAAACAAGATGCTACAGATAACATGATTCAGCCTGGACAGTTATAATCTGTCAGAAAAAACGGTCAGCGGGCAACCAACACGGTTAACGATTTACTGCCACTCGATGGTATGGCTGTTCATGTTGATGTGGTAGCGGAAATCGCCCAGAAAGTTCATGCCCAGCAGACCATCCCCAAACGCGAATGACGATCCGCTGTTGGGCATGATCGCCACCCGGGGGTTGTTGACCATTTTGGGACCGACCGCGATGTAATCCACCCGTGTTGTATAGGCCTCCACCACACTGCCGTCGGCCACCCTGGCCGTGGCCCGCTCGGTACTGTCAGGCCTGATACCCAGACGGCTGGCCAGACTGCTGGTGATCATGGTGGTATTGGCCCCTGTGTCCAGCACCAGCCAAGCCTCTACCGTATTATCCCGGTAACTGAGCCGCACCGGCACCCGCACCTGATTTCTGCTGACCCGGACAGGGGTAACCATGCTCTCGGTCTCCCCCCTTTTGCTGCTTTTCATCTGCTTTCTGAATCTGGACGGGATTTTGCTTTCGTCATCCACCATAACAACCGTACCGGAACTGTCGGTATACTGGAAATAATCGGCCCGGGCAATCTGATAGCCGCATAGAACAAACAACATGGCTGCAAAACTGCAGATGGTCTTTTTCATGTCAGGCTGCTCCTTCAGCGGGCAAGATTGTACTTGCTGATCAGTCGTTGACGCTCCTCCGCTGACAGAGCCCCGAGATAGGATTTCCACATTGGGCACCAGCCAACATGCCAGCGCCACAGACGCCCTGTCAAAGACAATGGTGAGCGGTCGTATCTTTTGCGCAGAAAGCAGTTGCCGCAGTCATGTCCCATAATTACCATCGTTCCCCTCCACTGCCAGCGGGCCATGTATATTGGTGCACATGTTTTTTCACACTACCACAAACAGCGGCAAAATAAATCCGTAAAACGGGAAATCACGTCTGAAAACATGCGTAAACCGCCAGTATCGCTTGACTTAACTACAAGCTGGGATTATTTTTCTAGATCATGAGCATACCCCACAGACATCTGATTATCTGCCATGAATGCGATCAGGTTCTGAAAGAGATCCCCCTGCCGAACGGCGGGGTTGCCTGCTGCAGTTGCTGCGGCGCGACACTCTACCGGCATACACAGGACAGCATCAATCGTACGCTGGCCTTTGCAGTGGCTGCCGCCGTGATGTATGTGATTGCCAACTGTTTTCCGATCATAGGGATCGATTTTCAGGGCAATTACAATGAGGTCACCCTGCCCGGAGCAATCAGCTCGGTCTGGAACCAGGGACGACCGGTGATATCCACTCTGGTGCTGTTCTGCATCATCGTGGCCCCGGCTGTGGAGATCATGCTGATGATCTGCCTGTTGCTGCCCGTTCGCATGGGGCAAAAAGCCCTGGGGGTCTATCCGATCATGCGCACCCTGCAGGTCATCAAGACCTGGGGTATGGTGGAAGTATTCATGCTCGGCATCCTTGTAGCCCTGGTCAAGCTAACCACCGACTTTATCGTTATCTACGAGGTCGCCATCTGGGCCTTTGCCGCCCTGACCCTGCTATTGGCCTCCATGACAGCCTCCTTCAATCCCCGTGAGGTCTGGCAGCAACTCGACCAGATTGCTGAAGACGGGGAAGCGCCATGAAAGGCAAATCACGCCTGTCGGCCAAGTCACTTGGATACTGTTCCTGTCATGTCTGCGGTTTGGTATCCAGGCCGGATAACGATGACGACACCATTGACCTTTGCCCGCGTTGTCATACCACCTTGCACATGCGCAAAACGGGCAGTATTGAGCGCTGCTGGGCATTGCTGCTTGCCTCTGCAATCCTTTATGTACCAGCCAACACACTGATCATGATGGAGACCGGCACCCTGATCAGTTACCGTAAGGACACCATTCTGAGCGGTGTCGTGCATCTGTGGGTCTCAGGTTCCTGGTTTGTGGCGGCCATCGTGTTTGTCGCCAGCATCGTTGTACCCCTGTTCAAGATTATCGCGCTGGCGCTACTGCTGATGTCTGTGCAGCGCCGCTCCAGACACTGGATACCTCAGCGTACCCGCCTATATCGACTGGTTGAGGCGGTCGGACGCTGGTCCATGCTGGATATCTTTGTTGTAACTCTGCTGGCAGCGCTGGTGCAGATCCGCAGTCTGGCGATTGTCAAGGCCGGCCCGGCAGCAATCGCCTTTGGCGCGGTTGTGGTACTGACCATGTTAGCTGCCATGGCATTCGATCCACGCCTGATCTGGGATCCCATAAGGAAAGAGAAACCATGACCGATAGACATAAGGAAACAGAAGAGATACCGGAAGCCGTAATCGAAAAGCGTCGTTTCCGTTCATCGCAACTGATCTGGCTTGTCCCCATGATCGCGCTGCTGATCAGCCTGCTGCTTGTAGTCAAACATTTTATCGACAAGGGGCCGGAGATCACCATCAGTTTCAAGACCGGTGAAGGGATTGAAGCCGGTAAAACCAAGATCAAGTACAAGGATGTGCAGATCGGACTGGTCAAGTCGATTGCCATATCCGAAGACCGTAGCCGGGTCAATGTGACCGCAGCCATTTTCAAACACGCCTCCAAGTTGATCGCCGAGGATACCCGCTTCTGGGTGGTACGCGCCCGCATCACCGGCAACAGCGTTTCCGGCCTGGGCACACTGATGGATGGCTCCTATATCGGCATCGATGTGGGCAAATCTACCAAGCCCTGTTTCAGCTTTGAAGGTCTGGAGCGTCCTCCGGCCGTGGCTATGGATGTGCCCGGCAGGGAGTTCATACTGCATGCCGCCACCATTGGTTCGCTGGATGTGGGCTCACAGATATTTTTCCGTCATCTGCAGGTGGGCGAAGTACTCTCCTCCGAACTGGACAAGGACGGCAAGGGACTAACCCTGAAGATATTCGTCCGCGCACCATACGATCAATACGTCAAGACCAGCACACTCTTCTGGCATGCCAGCGGCGTTGACTTTACGCTGGACGCCAACGGTTTCAAATTCAATACCGAATCACTGTTGACCATCCTGCTGGGTGGAATTTCCTTTGTGACGCCAGATGATGCCAGCGATGCTGCGCTGGCGCCACCAAACACGGAATTCACCCTCTTCCCCTCCCAGGAAGACGCCATGAAGAGACGGGATACGGTATTTGAACATTACACGCTGGTGTTCAGGGAATCGGTGCGCGGTCTGGCGGTTGGCGCGCCGGTGGACCTGAGGGGCATCACCGTGGGAGAAGTCACCAGAATCAATCTGGAACTGGATCCGGGCGGCAGGGATATCGCCATGCCGGTCGAGATTCGTTTTTATCCCGAGCGCCTGCACGCGAGAAGCCGCAGTAAGGACAAAACGCAGCTGCCATCCAGCAGCACCGATTCAAGGAAACTGCTCAATGCCATGGTGGCAAAAGGCTTCAGGGCCCAGATCCGCAGCGGCAGCCTTTTGACCGGCCAACAGTATATCGCCCTGGACTTCTTTCCCAAGGCCGCCCCGGCCCGCATCGACTGGAGCAAGAAGCCGCCGGTGCTGCCAACCGTGGCCGGCAGTCTGGAGCAATTTCAGGCATCACTGATGCAGATCGTTCAGAAACTGGAAAAACTGCCACTGGAAGAACTGGCCGGAGATGCCCGCAAAACATTGCAATCGCTGGATGCTGCCTTGAAGAATGCCGAAAAGCTGTTAAACAATATCGACAGTTCCATTGTGCCAGAAGCGCGCAAGGTGCTGGGCGAAACAGCCAAAACCCTGGAAAGCGCTAAACAGACACTCTCCGCGGATGCGCCGCTGCAGACCGATCTGCGCAATACACTGCGTGAACTTGGCCGGGCAGCACAATCTTTGCGCACCCTGTCCGAATACCTGGAACGCAATCCGGAAGCGCTGATCCATGGCAAGCAGGAGGACAAGTAATATGATGACCCAACCCCGGCCGACTCTAGCTTTAAGCTGTCTGATACTGTTATATGTTTTGACTGCTGCGGGCTGCGGCAGTTCTCCGCGAGCGACCTTTTACACATTGGCCGCCAATGCACCTGCCCCCTCCGCGACAGCCGCCACGCCAGGTCCTCGCATCAGCGTAGCTTCAGTCTCACTGCCGGAACTGGTTGATCGCCCACAGCTCGTAGTGCGCGGCGAAGGCCCCCAGGTGGAACTGCTCGAACTGCACCGCTGGGCCGAACCGCTCAAAAGCGGCATAGCCCGCCTGATCGCCATTCAGCTTTCCGGTTCAATTACCGGCGCAAGGGTTGCTGTCTATCCGGAAAACGCAGCCCTGGACGCCGATTATCAGGTACATGTGGATATTCAGCGCTTTGAATCACTGCCGGACGGTGTGCATCTGGATGCGCTCTGGACCATTCGCTGTCTGAAAGGTGAGCCGACACGCAGCGGCGCGGTTCGCCTGCATGAAAAGGTGTCTGATTCGGGTCAGGATGCCATTGTATCGGCCTACAGTCGTGCCGTAACCGCCCTGGGTATGGATATCAGCAGGGCATTCCCCGCCACACCACCAAGGTAACTTAATGCATAGCTTCACCTCTGAATACATATGCGCCTGATAATCAACATTTTTATAATGTTGTTTCTGGCTGACGCTTCCCTGTCGCTTTTTGATGATCTGCTATCTCTGTTCATGCATAATCCGTTGTCTTCCGGTCTGCGTAATCTGCTGGCCGGCTTGACCGTACTGTCCGCCCTGCCGGTCAGCCTGGTGATGATAATTGACAGGCGAATGCCCAAATGGCGCCTTATGGCCATGGTTGTGTTTCTCTACTTTTCATTTATCGCCGGCTGGCTCTTCCCGTCCCTGTTCAGCCAGCGTATGCCGGTACTGTTTTTGTCTACCCTGCAGCTGCTGATCGCCATCAGCCCCTATTCTCCCTTCACCAATCAGGAACGTACCCTGCTAATACCCGCCGCCAGTCTGCAGGGGCCGGTGTTCAGCTGGAAACACAGCCTGACTGCCCTGCTTACCTGCCTGCCTTTGTTGCTTGTAATACTGACCACTGGTATTTTGGCTACCGCCGACAGCTACGCCCGCCAGCTCACTGCCGGATTCATGCGCATTGCCCCCACAGGCATCCTGATGTCAGATAGAACCTACGCAAGCGGCAATAAGCATATCCGGCTGATCTCGATGATCCACATCGGTGAGCAGACCTATTACGACAGCCTCTTCAGCACAAGCTTTGCTGCCGGGACCATCGTGCTGGCTGAAGGCGTAACGGACAAGAACAGGCACCTGCGACAGGGCATGGATTACAGCAAGATGGCCGGTCTGCTGGGTGTTTCATCACAGCACCACATGCGTCTGGAAGGAAGACAGATCGTACCGGCAGAGATCGGCAGGCCAAACAGGGACAGGCAATACAGCCAGCGGCTGGTCCCGGATATATTACGGGCAGATACGGACGTCAGCGGTTTCAGGCCCAAAACCATCGCGTTTCTGAATCAGGCGGGCCGACACATGCAAGACAGCAGCATGTCCTTTGGCCAGTCCATGCGGGCCGTCAACAACTGGTCCAGGGAAAACATGGACGAAGCAGATAATCGCGCCGTCATGGAAGACATCATCTTCTCCCGTAACCGGGTGGTGATCGGTTATCTGGACCGGGTCCTGCCCCATTACGACCACATCATCATCCCCTGGGGGGCATTGCACATGGCGGAGATTGAACAGGCCGTGCTGAAACGCGGATTCAAACCGGTAGCCGGCAGCGAGAGGGTCAGCATGGACTTCTGGAAACTGGCCAGGCAGAAACTTTAGCATGGTACAATTGCGTGACATTCGGGAGGAAAAAATGGAACAGCCTGATTATAGATCGGTAATTTGCCTTGGATGTCTATTTGCCATACTGACCCTGCCCCTGACAGGCCATGCCACTGACCACGGACAAGATACTAAGCCTGGCGCAAGCCCCGCAAGCCCAATCGCCATATCAGAACCATCGCAAGCATCCATGCAACAAACCCCGGATCTGCAGTTGGCCAAAAAGTACAACCCAGCAGTGCCGCCCTGGTCTGCTCCCCGGCAGACCTTTAAACACCGACGCCGCCAACCGGAGAGGTTTAGCCTCACAATCGGTCCGGAAAGGATGGCTGGCAACACGACCTACAGGATCGGCTATCCAACGGTTGATCCGTCCGGCGTAAAAGAGTCGGGGTACTTCCCTTTCAGTGAACTGAAATGGCCCCTTGACATCTGGCTGCTGCGCACCGAGGCAAAACTGAACATCAACGACTCATGGCGGATCAATGCTTCGATCAAAAGAAACCTGAGCACGCCGGACAGCAACATGCAGGACTCGGACTGGGTTACCGACTCTGATCCGGGACGCCTGGATGTCTTTTCAGAATCAAGCATCAGCCGCCTGGATGCCTGGATCTTTGATATCGGCGCTGACTGGATATTTGTAAGGCAGCCCTCCTGGTCCCTGTACGGCGGCTTGGGCTATCAGCATCAGATGTTCTACTATGAGTCCAACATCATCTACCAGTACTCCCCATCCGGTTTGCCCGGCAATGAGTATTACGGTGACGGCCGGGTGTCAATCACCTATGACATCACCTACAGCATGCCATACATGAAAATCGGCGGCGCCTACAGGTTCAGAGACAGATTCAGCCTGGACGGCAGTTTTGCCTGGTCTCCGCTGGTCAATGCCAGGGATGAGGACAACCATCTCTTGAGGGAGAACGGCGGCAAGATATGCAAGGGCAACATGGACGGGAATGCCTACATGGTAAATCTGTCGGCACGATACAACCTCAACTCGGCCTGGTTTCTGAAAGGCGGATTCAATTTCGCCTACATCGATGTTGATGGCGATCAGCATCAGGTCTATGGCAACGGAATGCAGATCGGCACCGTACGGGAGACATCGCAGAGCACACAGATTTCCGGTTTCCTGTCACTGGGGTATGCATTTTGAGTGTAAATCTGATCCCAATTCTGTCCCACTTCAGGCACCCAGCTTGTGCCAGCAGTCTGGTACAACTTACCGAAAACGACGGTCTGCCGATTGAGGCCAAAACAAGCTGGTTTGAATAGGCAGCAGCAACTTCGTATTATCTGTCTTCTCCACTGAAACCATCAGGGTTTAGATGAGAAGGATTGTTATTTTACTGCATACGATGGCGCCTCATTTTTGTTTTTTTGATTTTCAATACAGGCCGTTGCGGCCAGTTCCGGGACTATCTCCAAGCTGAATGAAGCAATAAAATTTCCCGACCACGGTTTGGAGAAGGTCATCACCACTACGTGGAGAAATGCCAACTAACCGCCATTGCAGAAGGTGCAAATAAGTACGACATCTTGTTGTGATAGCACAAACTTACAATTAGCCGATCATCAAGCTTTCAATCAGACGATATTATTTCTTTCAAATAGCCGCTGTTTTATGTATCATTTCTCACCATGAACGAATCTGCCCTGTATCCACGTTACATTCAGAATCAACTTCACGAGGCGCTGGCCGACTCGCCGGTGGTGCTGATCCATGGGCCGCGCCAGTGCGGCAAAAGCACCCTGGCGCGCAAGATCGGCGAACAGGCTGGGTATGTCTATCACACCTTTGACGATGATGTTCTTCGGGCTGCTGCCAGCGCCGACCCGGTGCGCTTTATCGGAGACCTTGGCGATCAGGTGATTCTTGACGAGGTGCAGCGTGTACCCGAGCTGTTTACTTCACTCAAGGCAGCAGTTGATCGACAGCGCACATCCGGTCGCTTTATCCTGACCGGTTCTGTCAATGTGCTGATGGTACCGATGCTGGCCGATTCCCTGGCTGGACGTATGGAAATCCTCCGGCTGCACCCTCTGGCGCAGGCTGAACTGGCTGGTGTCCGGGGAGATTTTCCCGCCAAGCTGTTCAAGGGGGAGTTCAAAATCGCCTCACACCAACGGCTTGGTCATGAATTGGCGGAGCGGATAGTTGCCGGGGGATACCCGGCGGCATTGGCCCGTTCAACGCCGCGCCGCCGGGCAGTCTGGTACCGGGATTATATTGAGACACTTGTCCAGCGTGATGTGCGGCAACTGGCCCGCATCAGCCAGCTGGACGCCTTGCCACGCCTGCTGACACTGGCTGCCGGACAGACGGCGCGGATGCTCAACACCAGCGACCTGGCATCGCCGTTCCAGGTCAGCCGTCCAACGATCCGTGATTACCTGACTCTGCTTGGCAACGTGTTTCTGCTGGAAGAACTGCAACCGTGGCACAGCAATCGTCTAAGCCGTCTGATCAAAACACCCAAGCTGCATCTGGGGGACAGCGGCGTGGCGTGTGCACTGCTCGGCATATCCGCGGAAACACTCATGGCCGACCGCCAGCTTATGGGGCAGATGCTGGAGACCTTTATCTATCAAGAAATACGCCGCCAGGCCGGTTGGCATGAATCTCCGGTTGAGTTGTACCATTTCCGCGACAAAGACGGTGTCGAGGTAGATATTGTTCTGGAATCCGAAGGTCGCTACCTGGCCGGAATAGAGGTAAAGGCAGCAGCCACCGTTACAGCGGCTGATTTTCGCGGTTTAAAAAAACTGCGGGACGCCACTACCGAACGCTTCAGCGCCGGGGTAGTCCTGTATGACGGCGAGGTAACGGCATCATTCGGCGACCGCCTGTTTGCCGTGCCGATCAGAACGCTGTGGGAAGCACCGTAAACCGGAGAAAACCAGGATACACTCGCATAGCGATTCATTCAGCTCTATCTTCTGCCATAGAAAAATCTCTCTCAAACAAGCAAAGGGGGCATCAAAACCATCATGCCCCCGTTTTTGTTATTAAATTGCACTTCTCAGCACCTGTAAACCGTTGAATCAGAACGCCGCACGCATAATCTGTAGCGCCTCGTCCTTGCCGATTACCGCAAGAGTGCCAAGTTCGCCCTCTTCCACAGACTTTGTTGCAATTATTTCCAGATCCGCTTCACTGGCACCAGCCTCACGCAGGTTAGCAGGCATTTTAATAACCCTGTAAAAGACCTCCAGAGCGGCTACGCCAGCCTCTGCAGCAATGGCATCATCTACCTCTCGTATGCCGAATACATTTCTGGCAAAGCGTGCGAATATGGGCATATGCTGCGGGGCAGCGGCCATGGAGTAACGCATCCAGGCCGGTGTCAGCAGGGCCAGGGTAACGCCGTGGGTCATGTCGTACATACTTGAAAATTCATGCCCCATGCCGTGGAGCGGAAAGGATAGCGCCTTTTTGCCAAGCCCAAACTGGAATCCTGCCAGTGCCATGGAACTGGCCCACATGATATTGGCACGGGCATCGTAATCCCTGGAATCAACCAGCAGTTTGGGTGCATCTTCGATCACAGCCTTCATCACCCCTTCATTCATCCTGTCCTGCACATTTGTGCCAGATTCCGGCGCAAAATACAGCTCCATCAAGTGGCAGAGGATATCGGCCACACCAGCCATGGTGTGATATTCAGGCACCGTAAAGGTATATTCCGGGTCCAGGATCGAAAACAGCGGATTGAGCAGGGGGTGCATCAGGACCTTCTTCTTGTGATCCGCACCAACGGTGATGACCGCCCCCATGTCCAATTCAGAGCCGGTCCCGGCCATGGTCAGGATTGTTGCCAGCGGGGCGGCAGCAGAAATGGGAGAAAGGCCTGTCTCGTCACGAAACAGGTCCGAAATCGAGCCGTCATATTTGACGCCTGCGGCAATCCCTTTGCAGGCATCCAGGGTGGAACCGCCCCCTACCCCCAGGATAAAATCGCAACCGTTTTCATGATAAAGCCTGATCCCCTCTTCCACGCTTTCAATGCGCGGGTTGGGCTGGATGCCGCTCAGTTCCACATAGGCCAGACCAGCCTTGTTCAACTGCTCGATCGTCGCATCGTAGACGCCGTTGGCCTTGATGCTGCCGCCCCCATAGGCCAGCAGCACCTTGCTACCGCCATGTTGCCTGATGGTTTCGCCGAGCACGCTGATTTGTCCCTTGCCGAAGTATGCAGTGGTAGGAATGCTGAAAATAAAGTTGTTCATGTCGTTTCTCCTTTTGTGTGTTTCCAGATATGTTGGACCATTGTTCAAAATAATCACCGTCCTGCTAACTGTTCCAGCATTTCCGGATAACGATTGCCGTATACGGCAATCCGGGCGGAAGCCTCCTGGATTTCCTGCAGGTCGCTGGAAGTGAGTTCCACCTGGAGAGCGCCGATGTTTTCATCCAGTCGCTCCAACCTGGTTGTTCCCGGAATAGGCACGATCCAGGGCTTCTGGGCCAGCAACCAGGCCAGGGCAACCTGGGCCGGGGTAACGTTTTTCTGCCCGGCGATCCTGGCAAGCAGCTCAACCATGGCCTGATTGGCCTGCAGCGCCTCCGGTGTGAAGCGTGGCAGGGTGCTGCGGAAATCGGTACTGTCAAAGGCGGTATCCGAATTGATCTTGCCGGTCAGGAACCCCCTACCCAGCGGGCTGTAGGGAACAAACCCAATTCCCAGTTCTTCCAGTACTGCAAGGATTTTATCCTCCGGGTGCCGCCACCAGAGAGAATATTCGCTCTGCAGCGCAGTAACCGCCTGAACGGCATTTGCCCTGCGGATGGTAGAAACACCGGCTTCAGACAACCCAAAGTGCCTGACCTTGCCCGCCTGGATCAGCTCTTTTACCGTGCCGGCCACATCTTCAATCGGCACATCCGGATCAACCCGGTGCTGGTAGAACAGGTCGATGCAGTCGATTTTAAGCCGCTTAAGCGAGGCATCGGCCACCTGCCTGATATGCTCCGGCCTGCTGTTCAGTACTGGCGCCCCACCCTTCATCGCCCGTGGATCTACGCTGGTATCAAAACCGAACTTGGTGGCGATCACCACCTGGTCACGTAGCGGTGCAAGCGCCTCGCCGACAAGCTCCTCGTTGGTGAACGGGCCATAGACCTCCGCCGTATCGAAGAATGTTATGCCGCGCTCCACGGCTGTCCGGAGGAGTGCAATCATCTCCTGCTTATCCTTTGGCGGCCCATAGGAAAAGCTCATACCCATACAGCCCAGACCAAG
>DAONZY010000037.1:0-26365 GCA_035407085.1 Deltaproteobacteria bacterium
CAATCATCGTCTTGATCCGATCCAGCACACGTTCCTTGACCTGGGCGGCCACATCCAGCGGCGCGGCGCAGATGCGGGCCTGCATGCCGCGTGAGACGCGCTTGACCTCCAGCCAGCGGCAATACTCCTCGGCCTCGCCAATACAGAACAGCAGCCCTTCCGCCATGGCCTGCAATCGCCTCTCGATGCCGCCGGCATCGACCAGCTGGTCGTTCATGCGCTCGCGGAGCTTCTCCGGCAGGTCTTCGGCTCTGCGCAGCAGACTGCGCAGGGCCGAGGTATAGTCATTCACGCCGTCAGCCAGCGCCCGCAGCCTGATCTGACACTCTTTCCACAGCGTCCCCTGTTCCACCTGGGGGGTAATCCGCAGTTTCTGCTCCCGGCCGGCAGCCTTGCCCAGCTCCCCTTCCACGGCCAGCCCCAGCCAGTCCATCGTGCCTTCGGTCAGCACCGTCAAATCGTGGGATTTGGGGATCAGATGGGTCTCCAGCAAGGCAGAGAGTTCACTGTAGAGATCATCCATGCTGTCCGGCAGGTCGCGGGCCAGCCGATTGAGCATGATCGTCAGCAGCCCGGACCGGGCGGCCTTGGCTGGCACCAGACGGTTGAGCTGTTTGAGGATGGCGCCGCGGGAGATGACCAGTGACAGGTGACTGGTGGCCACATCCTCCAGGTGATGCCCCTCGTCGAAGATCAGCCGTGTAAACGGTGGCAGGATGGCGGTGGCATCGTAACCGGTCTCCTTGCGCAGCACGATATCCGACAGCAGCAGGGCGTGGTTCGCCACCAGGATCCTGGCGGCCGAGGCCTCGCGCCGGGCGCGGTAAAAAAAGCAGTTATTAAAATGCTTGCAGCGAGAACGTCCGCACTGATCGGCCTCGCAACAGACCTCCTCCCAGGTGCCGGACTTGGGCAGAAAGGCCAGATCGCTGCGGCAGCCGTCCCGTGAGCTGCGACTCCACTCAATGATACTGGTGATCTCAGCTGTAGCCTCGTCCGGAAACAGGCTCGGCTCGTGCTCGGCGGATTCCAGTTTGCGCAGGCAGACATAGTTGCTGCGCCCCTTGATCAGGGCGGCCTTGAACTCCAGATTGGCATGTTTGGCGAGAAAGGGGATGTCCTTGCGGATCAGCTGTTCCTGCAGGTTGATAGTGTTGGTGGAGATGACTACCCGTTCGTTATTGCGCACCGCCCAGAGGATGGCCGGAATCAGGTAGGCCAGCGACTTGCCGGTGCCGGTGCCGGCCTCCACCAGCACCACCCGATCGCGGTTGAAGGCCTCTGACACGGCAAAGGCCATGGCCAGCTGTTCGTCACGCTGTTCATAGCCCTTCAGGTGTGATGCCAGCATGCCGTCATTGGAAAAGATGCGACCGACCTCGTCCAGGGAGAGCAACTCGCCTTTTATCTCGGTAAATGGGGAAACCACCTGATAGCAGCGGGTGCAGCCGTTATCAACGATATAGAAGCCGATACCCTGGTTGCCGCTGACCGAGGCGATGTCCATGTCCGCCGAAGAAGGGGTCAGGTCACCGCCGGGGTGGTTATGGATAACCACATCTCCGGCACTGGCCCGGTTAATGATGGCCGGCACGGCGTTTTTGCTGCCGCGGGCGATCGCCTCCACCCCACAGACAACCCCCTCCACGTTGGTCTTGCCGATGAAAAAGACCTCGTTGCCCCTGGCTGCGGCAATCTCGTGGCGCATCAACAGCAGCGCGTCTTCTGTAAAAAACTTGTTCATTGGGTGCTCAATTGATCAGGAACCCCACCACGCCGGCGCCGAGGATGACAAGCATCGGACTGAGCTTGCTGAATTTGAAAATAACAAAACCCAGCGCCAGGATGGCAAATTCCTTGATATTGGAGAGGGAGGCCGCCCCGAGGTTCCAGGCCGCCGCAGCGATCAGGCCGACAACAGCCGGCATCAGGTTGTCCAGGGTCTGCTTGATGACATCGATACGTTTCAGGCGTTCATAGTAGCGCCCCACCAGCATCATGAACAGCGTACAGGGCAGAAAGATACAGATGGTGGCCAGCAGTGCGCCCGCGAAACCGGCGGAGCGGAAACCGGTAAAGGTGGCCAGCACAGCCAGCGGCCCCGGTGTCAGCTGGGAAAGGGCCAGACCATCCAGAAACTCGCGCATGGTCAGCCACTTGTAATGATCCACCATCAGGTGATGCATCAGCGGGATCAGCACATAGCCGCCACCGACAAACATCATGCCGATCTGCAGGTAGACCCAGGCCAGGGTCAGCATGGCAGCCATTACCGGGCCTCCCGTTTGTAAATGGCCAGCCCCAGAGCGGCAACAGCGGCAGCCAGCAGAATCAGGGCGGAGTTATACTTCAGCAGGGCGGAAGCGAGAAAGGCCAGCAGCGCCATCAGCAGCTTGCCGCCTGATTTGATCTGCTTGCGGCCCATGTCAACAGCCACTACCAGGATCAGGCCGATCACCACCGGGTTGGTCCCTTTCAGTGCCGCCTGCAATTCGGGCAGGGTATGGTAGGTAAAGTAAAGCCAGGACAGAACCGAGACGATCACAAACGAAGGCAGCATGAAACCGACAGCGGCCGCCACACCACCCGCCACACCTCGCAGGTAGTAGCCGGTGAAGGTGCAGCTGTTCAGCGAAAACGGGCCCAGTATCTGGCCAAAGGCGATTCCGTGCAGGAACTCCTCATCCGAGAGCCATCCCTTTTCCTTCACGCAGACCCGCTCCACCAGAGCCACTATCGCCATGCCGCCGCCAAAACCGGTCAGGCCGATTTTGGCAAAGGTCAGGAAGATCTCCCGCAGGTCTATCGCTTTGGTCGCGTTTTGCATGGCAGTGTTATATCAGTTTGTCATGCCATGAAGCAAGCGGCTTTGCCACCCACCATACCGCCCCCGGACACCAGCTTGCAACTTGCCGCACCGGATGCAAAATGCACACTTTCTGGTACAGTTTCAAAGTTATCATCAGAACAGCACGCCAAGGGTTCCCAAAAAATTCTGTCAGGTCAAGGCGCTGATATGAAAACAATACGCACTCAACGGTTCGCTTTACGCACACTCTGCAGTTTGCTGCCGCTTTTATGTATAATTTCTGCTCCGCCGCCATCGGCGGCCCGTGAGATGGAAAGGCTGACCAGCCTCTCCATCGAGGATCTGATGAACATCCAGGTCACCAGTGTGGCCCGCAAGCAGCAGTCTCTTGCAAATGTCGCCGCCGCTGCCTTCGTGATCTCCAGGGATGATATCAGGCGCTCTGGCGCCACAACCATCCCAGACCTGCTCAGGATGGTGCCGGGGGTGCATGTGGCCCAGATCGACGCCAACAAGTGGGCCGTATCCATACGCGGTTTCAACGGGCGTTTCGCCAACAAGCTGCTGGTGCTGAAGGATGGCCGCAGCGTTTACACGCCGCTGTTCTCCGGTGTTTACTGGGAATCGCTGGACACACCGCTGGAAGATATCGAGCGGATCGAGGTCATCAGGGGGCCGGGGGCCGCCATGTGGGGGGCCAATGCGGTCAATGGCGTCATCAACATCATCACCAGGGACGCCGCACACACCATAGGGGGCATGATCAGTGGCGGTGGTGGCTCTTCACCGACGGGCTTCGGCACGGTTCGCTACGGCACCGGCCTGGGCAGCAGCACCGACCTGCGCATCTTTGCCAAATACGCCGGCTATGACCGCAACCGGCCTGCTGGTGCAGGCACGGCTCATGACGCGTGGCGAAGCGTAACCACGGGTTTCCGGCTGGACAGCCGCATATCGGACAACGACAAGCTAACCCTGCAGGCAGAATACACAAATGGCTCATTTGATGAAAACTATACCCTTTATCAGCCCGCCCTGCCTCCCAACAACCAGTGGTCCCAAAACTACACGGCCAAGGCCTACAGCGGCAACATACTGGGCCGCTGGCAGCACACCATATCGGAAACAGACAGCCTGTCACTGCAACTCTACTATGACCGCTACGACCGCAGCCTACTGGTGCTGGATGAAAAGCGGGATACCCTGGACATGGATTTTCAGCACCGGTTTGCCTTGGGCCGGCACCAGGACGTCATCTGGGGACTGGGTTACCGCTACAGCTACGACAAGCTGGGACCAACACCCTACATCAGCTTTGGCTCACTCGATAAAGGCACCAGCCTGTTCAGCGGCTTTATTCAGGACGAGATCAGGCTCGTACCAGACAAACTGGCCTTGATCCTTGGTGCCCGGCTGGAACACAACGACTTCACCGGATTCGAGGTACAACCCAATGCCAGACTGATCTGGACCCCTTCCAAGCAGCACACCATCTGGGCCTCCGTCTCCCGCGCCGTGCGCACCCCTTCTCGCACCGACCGGGACATCCATTACAATTTCCGCCGCGACTACGGCATGTCGATCAATGGTTCATCCGCATTCAAGTCCGAAAGCGTGATCGCCTATGAACTCGGCTACCGCACCGAACTGACCAGGCAGCTCTCCGCAGACCTGGCCCTGTTCTACAATCAATATGACAACCAGAGGGTACTCCAGTATGGCATCCCTACGGCCGGCACAACCAGCTACATCCTGACCAACAACATGCATGGCCACACCTACGGCGTTGAGCTGTCCACCACCTGGCGCCCGCTTGAATGGTGGAAACTGCAGGCGACATACAGCTATCTCTGCGCCATCATGCACCTGGATCATGGCAGCACCGACGAAAGCAACCGGGCCAATGCGGCCGGAGGTTCGCCGCGGCACCAGGGATCGCTGCATTCAGGCTTCAATATCGGCAAACAGGTCGAACTGGACCTGTGGCTGCGTGCCATGGACCGCATCATTTCCATGGACAGCAGAAGCTTTCCGGCCCATGTCACCATGGATGCCCGGCTGGCCTGGAAGCCCTCCAGCAATCTGGAGCTGTCACTGGTGGGCCGCAACCTGTTCCAGAACCAGCAGCCGGAGTACCGGGCCGAGGTCATCAACACCACGGCAACCGAGATCCCACGCAGTATCTACGCCAAGATTACGTTCAAATTCTGAGGCCGACTGTGCGCTACGCATCGATCACATACGCCGCCAGGACTATCCTGGGGCCGGCGCTGGTTGCCTTGCTGCTGCACTGGCCGGCCACAGCCCCATGTGCTCCGATCGAAGAGCACCAGATCAAGGCCGCCATGCTGTTCAACATGATCCGATTCATTGATTGGCCGGAAAATGGCGGCAGCAACGGTTCCAAACTGATTACAATCTGTATCCACGGCAAGAGCCCCCTGACTGATGCACTCAGAAAGCTGGAAGGCAAGCAGATCAGAGGCAAGACGATTGCCATCAGCCAGGCCAGGGAATCCGCAAATTACCAATCCTGCCAACTGCTGGCTGCAGGGCAGAAGGATCACCAGCTTTTGCAGGCAGCCCTGGCGCAGACCAGGTCACTGGCGCTGTTGACCGTCGGCGAGGCCAGGGGCTTTGCAGAATCCGGAGGTGTGATTGGTTTATTCATCCGAAATGAGCGGGTCAGATTCGAAATCAATCTTGCGGCCGCCAGGCGCCATAAACTGCGCATCAGTTCCAAACTGCTCAAGCTGGCTGATCATGTGTATGAATAGCCTGTTTTCAGCCAGACGTAAAAAGAGCTTTTCGGTACAGGCCATCTATGGTACTGAACATGAGCAATTAATAATCAGAAGGGGAGTCAAACACCATGTCATTTCGCACCATCGAATGGCGCGATAACAGCGTCATCATGATCGATCAGACCCGCCTGCCCGGCGAAGAGGTCTACAACACCTATACGGATTACAAGGCCGTTGCAGAAGCCATCAAAGGGATGATCATTCGCGGCGCCCCGGCCATCGGCGTGGCCGCCGCCATGGGGGTGGCATTGGGCGCCAGAGACATCATCGCCGACACACACGCGTCCTTCTTCGGCCAGCTGGACAACATCTGCGACACCCTGGCCCGCACCCGTCCCACGGCTGTAAACCTGTTCTGGGCCATCCGGCGCATGAAGCAGGTGGCAGAGGACAACCGGGACAAGCCCCTGGAAAAGCTGCGGGAATTGCTCAAGACCGAGGCTATCCGCATCGAGGAGGAGGATCTGACCATCTGCCGCAACATGGGCAAATGGGGCGCCACCCTGATTCCGGAAGGAGCCACGATCCTGACCCACTGCAACGCCGGCGGACTGGCCACGGCGGGATACGGTACAGCACTGGGGGTTATCCGGGCTGCCCACGAGGCCGGCAAAAAGATTCAGGTGTTTGCCGACGAGACCCGCCCCTGGCTGCAGGGGGCACGGCTTACCGCCTGGGAGCTGACCAGGGACGGCATCCCCACCACCCTGATCTCGGACAATATGGCCGGCTTCTTCATGAGCCGGGGAGAGATCACCTGCTGCGTGGTCGGCGCTGACCGCATCGCCGCCAACGGCGACACGGCCAACAAGATCGGCACCTATTCGGTGGCCGTACTGGCAAAAGAGAACAACATCCCCTTCTATGTGGCCGCCCCGGTCTCCACCCTGGACCTGACATTGAGCGACGGCAGCCAGATACCAATCGAGGAACGCCCTGCCAGCGAAGTGACCCACATCAAGGGGATCCAGATAGCCCCGGACGGCGTCAGGGTACGCAACCCCTCCTTTGACGTGACACCGGCCAGACTGATCAGCGCCATCATCACCGAGAACGGCATTGTCAACGGCGACTACCGTTCAGGCCTGCGTAAAATCTCCGCCAAATGACATGCGGATAGAGCGGTTTTATCTGGAATTCGATCGCCTCATGGCTGTCTCTGACAGCCATGAGCGCGCCAGGTCATTGGCCTGTTTTCTTGAATCCCACGGTTACCGCTATGGCGCCCGCTCAACCGAGAATGTGCTGCTGATTCAGCAGCATTTTCCTGTACACACACTGCATCGCGTGCTGGTAAACGCACTGCGCACCCCCCTGCCTGACATGGCGTTGAACGCCTTTGAGCGCCTGAGCGGCATTGTTCCGCACGGGCAGCTCATGGCCCTTGCGGACAGACGTAAGCGTCTGGCACAGATGATCATGATCTGTGGCAGTTCCCCCTTCCTGGTCAACCTGCTGTATAAAACACCCGCCGCAGTCAGCCAGCTGTTTCTTGAAGATAAAATTGACATCCGGCGCACGCAGGATCAAATGCTGTCAGAACTGCAGGCCCGCATTGACCCCCTCTCGGACTTCCCGCAGCTCGTTAGTGGCCTGCGGCAGTTCAAGCGCCTTGAGATCCTGCGTATCGCCGCCCGGGATCTGAACAGCCTGGCAACACTGGAAGAGGTCACCGAAGAGCTGTCCTGCCTGGCAGCCGCCTCATTGCAGGTTGCCCACGACATCTGCCGCCGGATACTCACATCCGAATACGGCCGACCGATCATGACCAACGGACAGGGCGCCCCGGTCGAGGCGGCCATGACCGTGATCGGCATGGGCAAGCTGGGGGGCAACGAGCTGAATTTCTCCTCGGATATCGACATCATCTACTTTCATGAGTCCGACCAGGGTGAAACCGAAGGCGTGATCGACAACCGGGGAAACCGTAGCCGGGTCATAGCGCTGCATGCCTATTTCAATAAGCTGGCCGAGCTGATCACCAAGGCGCTGTCGCAGATCACCGAAGACGGCTTCGTATTCCGGGTCGACCTGGGATTGCGGCCGGAAGGAATGGCCGGGGATATGGCCAACTCGCTCCGCTCAGCGGAGATCTACTATGAGTCGTGGGGCCAGCCCTGGGAACGGGCCGCCATGCTCAAGGCACGGCCGGTCGCCGGCTCACTGGAATTGGGGCACAGGCTGCTGGACGCACTGGAACCTTTCATCTACCGGCGCTTCCTGGACTACAGCCTGATCGAAGACATGAAAAACATGAAACTGAAAATCGACGCATCCCTGGCCCGTTCGTTTGATAGCCGTGACAATCTCAAGCTCGGTCGTGGCGGCATCCGGGAAATTGAGTTTTTTGTCCAGGCCATGCAGCTGGTCTACGCCGGCAAACAGCCCACCCTGCGCGAGCGGAACACGCTCAAGGCGCTGGACAAACTACTGGAAGCACGACTGATCAAGGGCGACGACCACCACCGGCTAAGCCAGGCATACCGTTTCCTGCGCCAAACTGAACACCGCCTCCAGGTCGTGCACGAACGACAGACCCACAGCCTGCCAACCGGTGAGGAAGAGTTGCGCGCCCTGGCCAGGCGCTGCGGTTTTGTGCGCGACAATGGCACCGCAACCTTTCGGGCTGAACTGAAAAGGCATCGCAGCAATGTCTCATCCATCTACGAGCAGATGTTTCACACCCGTGACTCCGCAGCCCCCAAACCCCTGGCCAGCGAGGCACATTTTCTGCTGGACAGAAAAGCGGATCCAAACAGTGTCCGACAACTGCTGTCCGAACTGGGCTTTGAGCAACTGGACCGGGCGTGTGAAAATCTGTTGGCCCTGCAGCGCATCTCATCCCGAGCCAGTCTGAGCGAACGCAACCGACGGACGCTTGAGCTGGTCATGCCGCTGATGCTGCAGGAACTGAAGGGTTCACCGGATCCGGACATGGCGCTGCGAAACATGGAGCGTTTCATATCTGCCCTGGGACTCAGGCCATCCTATTACGCGCTGCTGGCCGAAAACCGTGACACCATCAAACTGCTGGCCTCGCTGTTCGGCATGTCCGAGTTTCTCTCCAAGACCCTGATCAATCACCCGGAACTACTGGAAAGCATGGCGACCCACGCCTATGCCTCAGCTTTGCTCAAACCGAAAGCGATCATGGAAGAAGAACTGGCGGGACTGCTGGGGCAAGCCGGCAATTTCGAGGATCAGCTGGAGATATTGCGCCGTTACCGCAATGAGGAATTCCTGCGTATCGGACTGAACGATATAAACTGCGTGTTGTCGCAGCACGAGATCACCGGGCAGCTGACATTGCTGGGCGAGTGCTGCCTTGCTGCGGCACAGGTGATGGCGGCGAATGAACTGCGGCGTTACGGCCGCCCCATGTATTCTGCGCCCGAAGGGGTACGGGAGGCCGGTCTGGCCGTGATCGCCATGGGCAAGATGGGAGCGGGCGCGCTGAATTACCATTCCGATCTGGACATCATCTTTGTCTACGACCATCCGGGCCAGACCGATGGGGAAAAATGCATCAGCAACCACGAGTATTTTGCCCGGCTGGCCCAGAAGATCATCTCGATCCTGACCCTGCAGACCCGTGAAGGTTACGTCTACAGGATCGACACAAGGCTGAGGCCGTCCGGCAATGCCGGCCCGCTGGTCACTTCGCTGGAATCCTTCCGGGAGTATCATCGCCACGAGGCGCAGATCTGGGAGCGGCTGGCCCTGACCAGGGCCAGGGTTGTGCTTGGGCAACAACAACTGGCTGACCGGCTGACCGATATCATCAGGCAGGCGGTTTATTCAGCCCCGATCAGCGACCGGGACCGCCGCGAGATACACCGACTGCGCATGCGGATGGAAAACGAGCTGGCCAGGGAATATGAAGGCAGCTATAACATCAAAACCGGGCGGGGTGGTATGGTGGATGTGGAGTTCACGGTTCAGTATCTGCAGCTGCTATATGGCCGCGAACATCCGCAGCTGCGCTGTACCGGCACATTTGAGGCCCTGCGGGCCATCCGCGCCCTGGGGCTGCTGCCGGAGGCAATCGCCAAAAGTCTCCATACGGGATACAGATTTTTAAGGAAGCTGGAAAACCGGCTGAGGATCATTCATGACCGCTCTGTCAGCGGCCTGGGCGGTTCAACGGGGTATCTGGACAAGCTGGCGCTCAGGATGGGATACGACAGCGGGCCGGAGCATCCCGGCGCGGCGCTGATAAGCGATTATGAATCGATTACTGCAGGAATAAGGGATTGTTACGACTCGGTGCTGGGTACGGATTGAATAAAATTTAAATGATCTGCCGGCAGTTTAGCGCACCACCACTTCGGCCAGCACGGCATCGATCTTGCTCACGTCCACCGTTGTATTGAAGCAGGGGCCGAAGGGCCGCTCGTTGAGCACTCCGATCACCGGCAGCGGGTAGCAGTCCTGGATGCCCGAGGTGAGATCACGCTCGCAGGCCACAGCTACCACCAGCTTGGGGCGCAGTTCCATGATCACCTTGCGCGCCAGGGTTCCGCCAGTGGCTACCGATATATGCACGCCATACTTCTGGCCAATCTCCACCAGTCCTTTGACGCTGCAACGGCCGCACTTGACACAGTTATTGATATCGCCGGTCACCTTGATGGCGCAATCAAACAGCTGGATGCAGTGGGGCAGCAACACCAGGATACGATCTGCTTTGAGCTGGTGGCGCTGGGCCAGCACCAGGCTGTTGTTCATGGCGATGAATGACTGGCGCACCCGGTCCTTGCCGATGCCCAGCAGACGCCCCATCAGTTCGATCACCGGCAGCAGGAACCGGATCACTACCAGCCGCATCAGCCGGGTAAACATGATATCCTTGCCCAGCCAGGTGGTCAGCACCAAAAGCCCGGTACCCAAGATGGCCAGACCGGACAGCACAGCCATGAACGTGCCGACAATGTTGGGCAGCTCAGGGTTGATACTGGCCAAGCCGCGGTTGGGTATCCACCAGGCCAGGAAGATCAGCGCCACCAACGCAACACAGGTCAGCCCCATCAGGGCGATGAACAGACGTTTGGCCGTTGGCCGGTTTATGGTCTCACCGTTTTTCACCTGTCCTGCATCTCCTGTAGCCCGGCGCCCAGCACCAGACCTTCGCTTAAGCTGCATCCGGCCAGAAAGCTGGCCACCGGCAGACGCTTCTTGCCAGCCAGTTGCAATTCCTCCAGGAACAAACTCCCCTCTTGGCAGGCCACCTCAAGTACGCCTTTGGCAGCGCGCAGAACAGTACCCGGCAGGCCGCTGCCGTTGCCGATCCGGGTCCGGTAAACCTTCAGTACCTGGCCGTGCATCTCCGTGAAGGCCACCGGCCAGGCCGCCAGACCGCGCACCTGGTTATGCAGCTCTAAAGCCGATCGGCCCCAGTCGATCAGCCCGTCCTCCTTTTTCAGCATGGGGGCATAGCAGGAAAGCGCGCCATCCTGCGGCTCGGGGCAGACGGTGCCGTTTTTCAGGCCAGCCATAGTTTCAGCCAGCAGTTCTGCACCCATGACCGACATGCGATCATGCAGGGAGACGATATCCTCATCCCCATCGATCGGGGTAACACGTTTCAGCAGCATGGGTCCGGTGTCCAGCCCCACATCCATCAGCATGGTGGTCACGCCGGTCTCGGCCTCGCCATTGACCAGACACCAGTTGAGCGGCGCAGCGCCACGATAGCGCGGCAGCAGAGAGGCATGCACGTTGATGCAGCCATGGGGAGGGATCTCCAGCAGGGCCTTGGGCAGGATCTGGCCAAAGGCAACGACCACGATCACGTCCGGCTGCATCGAACGTACCTGCTCCACAAAGGCGGGTTCCCGCACCTTGACAGGCTGATGGACCTGAATGCCATGCCGCAAGGCCAGTTCCTTGACCGGGGGCGGCATCAGCTTCTGGCCGCGCCCCTTGGGACGGTCCGGCTGGGTGATCACGCTGATGACCTGCTCACCGCTATCGATCAGCTTCTGCAGCGTGGGACAGGCAAATTCCGGCGTCCCCATGAAAATAACCCGCCAGCCGCTCATCGTTCCCCCTTGGCATCATCCTCGGCCTGCTTTTTCAGCTTGCGCAGGTACATGTCCCGCTTCAGCGGGGAGAGGCGATCCACATACAGCACGCCGTCCAGATGATCGATCTCATGCTGAAACGCAATAGCCAGCAACCCATCGGCATGCCAGCCCTGTTCGTTGCCATCCAGATCAAGCGCCTTTACGACCACAGAGGCATGGCGACGCACATTGGCGGAAAAACCCGGCACGGAGAGACAACCTTCCTCCTCGTAGGTTTCACCGGAGGCATGGACAATCTCGGGGTTAATGGCCACGATCAGATCAGGCGGCTGATCGCTGCCGGAGACATCGATAATAATGATCCGCTGGAGCACACCGATCTGGGGGGCGGCAAGCCCCACGCCCGGTGCGTCGTACATGGTTTCTGCCATATCCCTGACCAGCTCGCGTGTCCCATCGGTGATGATGTTCACCGGAGCCGATCGTTTTTTCAACAGCGGGTCCGGACAGGTGAGAATTCTGCGTATCATAGGCACCCTTTACACTTTTTTGGAAAAAGTAGTATATAAATTCAAGCTGTAAAAATCAAATTTATCTGCCAGGTTGCCACAATAAAACACCCAGGGAGGCACAGATGACAGACCCGGTCGACAGCATCAGCAGGATCAGGGAAACGGACCGAAACAGTGGACGGGGCAGCTCACCAAAGGGTGAAAAACGAAAGCGTCGCGAAAGTAGTCATGAAGAGGACAGCGTGGATATTTCCGGCGAAGCCAGGGATCGGGCTACGGGGAAAAGGCGCAAGGGAATCCTGGAATACATCGGCGAGCAGTAAGCAATGTTGAACTGCAAAACCCGCAGGCAGTTTCAGGAGAAAAAGCTCTTGTCCTGACTGTAGGTCTGCTGGAAGGCCTCAAAGCAGGTATTGATTTCGCATTCATCCAGACCGAGCAGCTGTGCCGGCACCGTTTCATGCAGCACCAGCCCATCTTCAGGTTCACGCACCCCCAGACCCAGCTTGTGGCAGAAAAGGTTGGAAAGGCCAACCACGGCAGTCAGCCGCACCAGATAGGGGTCCTCATCCGGTCCGAAACTATAGGTGTGATGCTCCAGCACGGCCTTCATCATCATCGGCGGGAAGTTCCACTTTTTGATAACCATGCCACCTACCTCGGCATGGGTATATGAATAAAAGAGCTGTTCGGCCTGCTGAAAAGTGACTTCATCGTTGTAGCACTTCTGCATGACGGCCTGAAACTGCTTCTGGTCCATGAAGTTCATGATGATCTTGCCGATGTCATGGAACAAGCCGCCCAAAAACGCCTCCTCGCTATTGGCCAGGCGCGTGGATGACGCGATGATCCTGGCTGCCAGCCCGGCACCGAAGGAGTGCTCCCACAGCATCTTCTCCGTCAATCCGTATGGCTGATAAACCTGCTTGACCGCAGCGGCAATCACAACGCTGCGCAGGGTATTATACCCCAGCATCATGATGGCGTGCGGCAATGTCTGCACCTGGCGCTGACAACCGTAAAATGAAGAGTTGGAAATCTTCAGCACCCTGGCCGCCACAGCCGGGTCTGACGAGACAACCTTGGACAGGTCTTCCGCCGAGGTGGTCTCATCCTCGATCATCTGCAGCACCTTGGTAGCAACGACCGGAATGGTCGGCAGATCACTGGCATTCATGATCAGTTGTTCAAGTTCCTGGTTCATTCCCCGCTCCCGCCGCTTGTTTTGTCTGACAGACCAGCCCTCTGGGCTGAACGTTTTGGCATTATTGCATGTTTTCGTAAATAATCAAGTTCTTAGCACGGGGGCGTACACAGGTACGCCGCACTAGCAAAGCCGAAGATTGACGCCGCCAAGGGGGAAAAACACCCTTTCCGGACGGAAACTGTTCTAAATATTTGAATTATTATTCCGCGGCATGTATAATCCCCCAGCCTGGGGACTGCTGTAATGGATACAAATCGTCCATTGCCGCCACCCGGAAACAAATCCAGCCCAAAGCCTTGACGGGATCACACACTGACATCCCACAGAAACACCGTATTTACCATCAGTCTACCCGGCAAGGCCTGAAAAGGAATCAAAACCATGCGTTTATTCACATCCTGCACATCACTGGCCTGTGCGGCATTTCTGCTCTGCGGTTTCAGCTGGAACTTTGGCGGAGACTCCTGTAATCAGGCGATTGAAATTGCGGAGAAATTGTCGCCAGACACTGATGACAGCCAGCTGCGCCAGGCCGAAACAAGGATCCAGACACTCTGTGCCGAAGGGGCCGCCGCCCACTATGTCTCGGCACTGCAGCACGCCCATGCTGGCAACACGGATGGCGCCATCAACAGCTATCGCAAGGCCCTTCAGCAGAAATCCCCCTTCCCCCAGGCCAGCGGGAACCTGGGCATACTATATGCGCAGAAGGGGAAATACGATCTGGCCGCTGTGGAGCTGACCCGTGCAGTTGCAACCCCCAAACCGGATCCCCGTTACAGCAAGGCACTGGGCATGGTCTTTACAGAACTGAAAGTTTACGGACTGGCTGAACATCACCTCAATCAGGCAGCCAGCGCTTCCAGTGCCGATGCCGGCATCTTCACCGCCCTGGCGGATGTGCACGCCGCCACCGGCCAGCAGGAGAAGGCCCTGGCTGGCTACAAAAGGGCACTTGAAACGGATGGAAACCATGATCGGGCCATGATGGGCATTGCGGCCATATACGCTAAAAACAACCAGCCGGAGAAAGCCCTGGCCGAGCTGAAAAAGGCGGAACAGGCCAACCCGGGCAACCGCAAGGTGCACCTGATGATGGCGTCGGTCTACGAACAGATGGGCGACACGAAGCAGGCTGAATACGAATATCTGCTGGGGGGCAAAGGGGGCGCCGCGCCTACCCCCAAACCGGCTGAAAAACCTGTCACTCCCGCATTGCCCACCTTCAAGGGTGACCTGGACAAGGAAATCGCCCCGCTCAAACAGGCGACCCGGCAGTCCCCGGACAGTGCCCTGGCCGCCTACGAGAAGATGGGCGACACATACCGGGCCGCCGGCAAGGATGAAGAAGCGATCGCCGCCTACAAGGAGGCCGCCCACCGCAACACCGCCAACAGCAATGTCTACCTGAACCTGGGCAAACTCTATGAAAAACGGGGCAGGCTTGATGAGGCTGTTGTCGCCTACAAACAGGCCCTGAAAGCCAACCCCCAAAGCGATGAGGCCTGTCTGCGCCTGGCCGACATCTACCATGCCCGCGGCAGCTACCAGCAGGCCGTGCTGCAGTATGGCGAATTCCTGCGCCTCAAACCGGACAGCCCGGACATCCAGATGAAACTGGCCCGCATCCTGGCCAAAAACAGGGAGATCAACCTGGCCATCGAGGCCTATAATGCCGTGCTTAAATCCGCACCGGACAACATCGATGCCAATCGTGAGATCGCGCCGCTCTATAAGGCCAAAGGCATGAACGACAAGGCGGTTGAGCATTTGAAGCGCGCCCTGGCCCAGCAGAAGGATGATGCCGAAACCAGGGCCTCACTGGTTTCGCTGTATGTCAAAAACAAACAGTATGATGAAGTGACCGAACTGCTCAAGGGCACCGCCGAGATGTATCCCGATGATCCCACCAACCACTACAAACTCGGCCTGATTTACGAATTCAGGAAGGACTACGAAAGCGCCATCGCCAGCTACAAGAAGGCCACTGCGCTCAAGGCGGACCACGCCCGCTCATTGACCTCCCTGGGACGCATCTACATGAAAACCGGCCGCATCGCCGAAGCCAAGGAAGCACTGGAAGCCTCCCGAAAAGCCGACCCCACGCTGGAAGAGACCAGCATACTGCTGAACAACATCCGCGACAGCTTCGACCCGGCACCAAGAAAGATCAATCACAAGCTGAAAGGCACCCGTAACAAAAAGTCCAAAAAAGGCGTCAAGGCCAAAAAGGGCGCCAAAAAAGCGAAAAAAGGCGCCAAAGCGGCCAAAGCAAAGGCCAAGACCGCCAAGAAGAGCAGCAAATAGCCTGTATCTATTGAAAAGGCTTTCCGAAACAACGTAATGCCGTATCAACAAGCCATCATCAACACCGGTCCGTTCACGCAAATACGGACCGGCTACTGGCAAATCCACCATATCCTGATATAATACACGCGAAGTTCGCTTCACCTGCATGCCGGCGGTCCCTGAACTGCCGGCATGCCCATTCCGCAGACCCGCAAAGGTGAAC
Source organism: Deltaproteobacteria bacterium (assembly GCA_035407085.1). Taxonomy (GTDB): domain Bacteria; phylum Desulfobacterota; class Desulfuromonadia; order Geobacterales; family Pseudopelobacteraceae; genus JBGSQR01. The sequence goes on from DAONZY010000037.1 coordinate 15,871, forward strand.
AGACATGACATCCAGGCGTGGCACACAACCCTATTTCCCCCATAACATTCAGATATCATCCCCCTGCTGGCGCGAACTCGAACTGGGAAAAATCTCCCGCATGGTCAGTGAGCGCGGCATACCGGAGATCATCTTTTTCAGGCAGCTGGCACTCAAACTCAACCGTAACCGGGCTGTTGACACGGCACCTGTACATGCCGGCCAGCTCAACCTGTACGCCACACTGCTCAAGGTTTACCGTTATCTGATCGACGAGCTGCCCCAGCCCGGATCAGACCTCCTCATGGACGCCCTGCAGGTTGCCACGGCCAGCACAGGCCAGCAGAACACCCATTTATGCCTGAATGGCCTGGTTGAGCGCTTTCCACCCCACGAGGTGCTTGCACGTTCATGCCACGCCCGCGAATGGCTGGCAATCGGCGACGACCATCAAGGCCAGGCACGGCGCGCCATCAGGGAACTGCTGCTGTTGAGGCTCGCCGCCAGAAACCCTGCCCTGGACAGCTTCCGTGAGATACTGGATGACCGTCCCTTGCTAGCGACCGTACCTGCTTACGCAAACTTTGCCGAAGCTATCGGCTCCACATTGGCAAACGGCCCGAAGCTGGACAGCCTGGACATGACCCTGCTGGAGGCACTGCTGGCGCCGATCAATGCCTCACCCGGATCGCTTTCCGGTCAGCTGGGATTCATCCGTGAGCAGTGGGGCGACATACTCCCCCCCGACCTGCTGACAGAGATGGCCATCGCCTTTGACATCCTGCTGGAAGAGGAACGGGAATGGGGCGGGGGCGGCGAACCGGGCCCGCCGCCGGTGATGGAATTCGGCCGAGGCGCCGAAACCGGACACGGCTACGGTAGTTCTGTTTTCGGCGGCTACGATTACCCGGAATACGAGCGCTTTTCCCGGGATCAGGACTGGATGCCCAACGTGGTGCTGATGGCCAAGATGGTCTACGTCTGGCTGGAACAGCTCTCCAAACAGTACGGACATCCGGTCACGCGCCTGGATCAGGTGCCGGATGCAGAACTGGACCGGCTGGCCTCGTCCGGCTTCACCGCCCTGTGGCTGATCGGCCTGTGGGAACGTTCACCAGCATCACAGCGCATCAAGCAGCTCTGCGGCAACCCCGATGCCATCGCATCGGCCTATTCACTGTACGACTACGAAATTGCCGCCGATCTGGGGGGATGGGAGGCGCTGGCCAGCCTGCGTGAAAGGGCCTTCCGGCGCGGCATCCGCCTGGCCAGCGACATGGTGCCCAACCACACCGGCATCTATTCCCGCTGGGTTATCCAGCATCCGGACTGGTTTGTCCAGACCGACTACCCGCCGTTCCCCAACTATCAGTTCAACGGCGAGGATCTCTCCCACGCCGACAGCGCCGTAATCCAGGTTGAAGACGGCTACTGGACCCGGACCGAAGCCGCCGTAGTCTTCCGCTACATCGAACGGGCAAGCGGCCGGACACGCTATATCTATCACGGCAACGACGGCACCTCTATCCCCTGGAACGACACCGCCCAGCTCAACTACCTGCTGCCCGAGGTGCGCGAGGCGGTTATTCAAACCATACTGCACGTCGCGCGCAACTTTCCGATCATCCGCTTCGACGCCGCCATGACACTGGCCAAAAAACACTACCAGCGTCTCTGGTTCCCGGCCCGCGGATTGGGTGGCGGCATACCTTCCCGTGCCGAGCACGGCATGAACCGTGATGAATTCGACGCCCTGTTCCCGGTTGAGTTCTGGCGCGAGGTTGTGGATCGGGTGGCCGCCGAGGTGCCCGACACCCTGCTGCTGGCCGAGGCCTTCTGGCTGATGGAGGGCTATTTTGTCCGGACGCTGGGCATGCACCGGGTTTACAACAGCGCCTTCATGAACATGCTGAAGATGGAGGACAACGCCAAGTACCGCCAGACCATCCGGAATGTGCTGGAGTTCAACCCGGAGGTGCTCAAACGTTTTGTAAACTTTATGAACAACCCGGATGAAAAGACCGCTGTGGAGCAGTTCGGCAGCCAGGGCAAATACTTCGGCGCCTGCACCATGCTCTGCACCATGCCCGGCTTGCCCATGTTCGGCCATGGCCAGATCGAGGGCCTAAAAGAAAAGTACGGTATGGAGTACAAACGCGCCTACTGGGACGAAGGCGTTGATCAGGGGCTGGTTCGAGCCCACGAGATGTGGATTTTCCCACTGCTGCGCCGGCGCTGGCTGTTCTCCGGCGCGGAAGGTTTCGCCCTGTACGATTTCCATGCCGGCCCGTCAGTTGATGAAAACGTGTTTGCCTACTCAAACCGGGTCGGCCCGCACCGGGCACTGGTGCTGTATCACAACCGCTTCGCCTCCACCGCCGGCTGGATCAGGGGCTCCGTCTCCTTTGCCGTCAAGGTGGACGGTGACCGGCAGGAACTCAGGCAGACCACCCTGGGCGACGCCCTGGGACTCAGGCATGAACCGGATGTGTTCTATGCCTTCCGCGATATCTTCACTGGACTGGAATACCTGCGCAGCGCGGCAGAATTGCACGAAAAGGGGCTGTATGCCGAACTGGGCGAATATGAGTGCCATGTCTTCCTGGATTTCAGGGAGATCACTGATGACGGTCAGTCCAGTTGGAGCACGCTCTGCACCGCCCTGAGCGGAAGAGGTGTGGCGTCTTTGGACGTGGAGCTGCTGCAGCGCCGCTACCCGACAATGAACGCCGCTTTCAAGGCGCTGCTGGAAGCGGTGCCAACCATTGCAGCCGCCCAATCTGTCAAACCGCCGATCAGTGCTGCATTTACCGCGGCTGCCCGCCGGTTCGACAGCATCCTCAGAGCCGCAGCCGGACTGGAGCCCGAAACCGCCAGCCAGGCCATACCAGACCGTCTCTGCCTTTTGGCGGACATACTGGCCGCCAAACGACGCTCTGCTGTTGCCGCAAATCTTGCCTCCCAACTGGCCGCCATCATCGCATCTGCCGGCGGCTGCGCCATACTGGCAACATGCCTGCTTTTCCGTGACAGATCCGGCATCGCACCAGAACAATACGGGCTGGATCACACCCTGCAGACACACCTGGCCGGAATCAAACAAACCGCCACCGACAAGGACACAACCAACGCCGGCCTGCTGCAGCCGCTACTGGCCCTGATCCGCCACGCTGACGAAAGCGTCAGGACAGCTATCAGCCTGATCGCAAGCGCCTTCGAGCTGCCGGAAGGGCAAAGCTTCCTGCAAGTGCATGAGAGCGGAGGGATGGTCTGGTTCAACAAGGAACGATTTGAAGCACTGATCAACTGGCTGGCACTGATCGAACTGTATGACACCATCGCCTCCCCCCCTGGCCGGGCTGTCAGCAGCCGTCTCGCCGCTGTTGCGCAGCAATGGGCAGATATGCTAGATTCTGCTGCACACGCTGGATACAGGACCCAACTGTTCCTGACACTGATTGGGGCCGCAACCAGCACAGGCCAGCAGTCCGGCGAAAAGAAAGGCACCCCGGCAAAACATGCTAAGCGCCCTGAGCAGCCGCATACGGCAAAAACACCGCACGGTAAAGTACCCCGCTGAACCGGCCGTACTACCGGAGCTGATGCGCGGATATCCGCTGATCGATCCGTCCCGCTGTCCGGAGGGCTGCTCGGCCTGCACAGACGTCTGCCCGACCGGGGCCATCAGCCGGCTGAACGGGCTGGCACTGGACATGGGCAAATGCCTGTTCTGTCCGGAATGCGAGCGGGCCTGCCCCGGCGGAGCCCTGCACTTCAGCCGCGACGAAAAGCTGGCCGCCTCTGAGCGCGAAGACCTGGTTGTTCGGGCCGGAGAAGAGCGGCGACCGGCCCATGCCATGGGCAGGGAACTACTCGCACTGCTGGGGCGCTCACTGAAACTGCGCCAGGTCAGCGCCGGCGGCTGTAACGCCTGCGAGGCAGACACCAACGTGCTCTCAACGATCGTCTTTGATCTTGGGCGTTTCGGCATCCAGTTTGTGGCCTCGCCGCGCCATGCCGACGGCCTCTACATCACCGGCCCGGTCACCGAAAACATGCGCATCGCCCTGCTGAAGACCTGGGAGGCCATGCCGGCCCCCAAGATTGTGATTGCCGCAGGCGCCTGCGCCATTGACGGCGGCCCCTTCATCGGCCAGCCCGAGGTACATGGCGGCGCGGATAAATTCCTGCCGGTCGATCTCTACATCCCCGGCTGTCCTCCCCATCCGGTCACCATCCTGGATGGGCTGCTGCGTTTGATCGGAAAACTGAAACAGTAAATGGTACCGTCAACCACAGTTTACAAAGAGCATTTGCGGCACTATTCGACCGATTGCCGCCCCAGGCCTGCCCGCCTGGCATGGTCAGCATGTTTTGTATTGACAACTAATTGGTTATATCTTAAACACCCTGTGTTCTCAGTGGTCAAATGGATTTTCAGAATTGGCCGGCACGCCTTTGGGGATTGAATGAAACGCCTGATTATACTGCTGGTGCTTTGCACGCTGCCAGGGGCAGCACTGCCCGCCCACTCGGCCGCACAGCCATCATCCGCCCCCCCTGCCCGCGCCGACACACACAACACCGGAAGCAAAAGGCAAAGCAGCCGAAATAGAGTTTGTCCGCGAACTGGACCCTTACTATACCAACATTTCCCTGCATATACCGCTGACCGACGACCCGATTCCCGAGGTTTCCGACACCAGCGAATTCAAGGTCTATCGCAAGCTATTCTTCAACTCACTTGTACCCCGCTTCATGCTGGTCGAAGCCTCGGTCATGCCGATGCCGCTGCTGGGCGTGGCCGCCAAGCGCTACACCCACGACTTCTACAAGGCCTTCAACATCGGCAGCAGCGACTTGAACCTGCTGGAAGCGGTCACCGCCGGTTTCCAGGAACCCTACGCCTTTTCAATCTTCTTCGGCGACATGGTCAGCTTTGTAAAACCGGGGGAAGAGAAGATCAGCTCCAACAAGGGCTACATGGGCTATATGCTCAGCTACTCCAACCAGCACATCAAACGCAATGTGCTGATACCGGATCATAACATCGAAGCGGAATGGAAACTTAAAGGAGACCGCGTCTTCAAGGACAACAAGCTCTCCTGGAGCTTCCGGCTGGGAGCCAAGGTGCATGAAAACCCGGACATCAGCAACACCTTCTACATCGGGTTCCGGCGCAACAACCTGGATTTCAGCGCCCAGTTCCTGAGCTTCCTGCACAACAGCGACATCAACTTTCGCTGGGATTTCTCCGCCAAGGACGGCAGACTGCTGCGGCATGAATACATCATCGGCAAGAAATTTCCCATCGCCAGCTGGCGCGTGGCCCTAAGACTCGACGCCGGCGTAATCATTGAACAGCCGGCCCTGTACAGCGGGCGGCTGCGCGACAAGGATTACCAGAACATCATGGCCGTCATCCGGCCGAATATCGAATTTTAGCTTTGCGGCCAAAGCGTTATAGCAATTCAGAAGCACCTTTCAAATACTTAAGGAGCATCACCTTTGAGCAAGCCAAAACAAAGCGCCAGACACGGCAAATCAGGCAGTCGTCCGCACATGCCATCAGAAATTGAAATCCGTTCCCTGCTGAACCTCTACAACCAGCAACGTTTTCCTGAAGCAGAACGCACCGCACGCTATTTCACCCAGCGCTTCCCGCAATATGCCTTTGGCTGGATGGTGTTGGGGGTGGTGCTGAAACAGCTTGGCCGACCGGAAGAAGCGCTGCCGGTCATGCAAAAGACAATTGAACTGATGCCAGGAGAGGCAGAGCCACATAACAATCTGGGGGTGGTGCTGAAAAATCTGGAACGCTTTGCAGAGGCGGAGACCAGCTTCCGGCAGGCGCTTCAGCTTAGACCAGACTATCCCGAAGCATTGACAAACCTGGGTAACACCCTCAGGGAGCACGGACGCTTCACGGAGGCAGAAACATGCCATCGTCATGCATTGAAGATAATGCCGGACTATGCTAAAGCACACAATAATTTGGGAAATCTGCTGTCCACTCTGGGTAACTACAAAGAGGCAGAGGCACATTTTCGCACCGCATTAAGCCTGATGCCATCCTACGCCGATGCCTGTTTCAATCTGGCCGACACGTTTAAAGAGATGGGCCGCCAGAACGATGCGATAGCATTGTTGCGCAAATCCCTGCAACTCAAGCCCGATTTTCACCAAGCTCACTGCGTTTTAGGTGCGTTGCTAATACTCAATGGTCAGTATGAAGCCGGCATGTCACACTTGCATAAATCAATCGAACTCAAGCGTGATTTTTCTAATGCACTCGGCGCAATCGTTTTCAACATGAACTATTCAAAACACCACACTCCTACCGATCTGCTTAATGCGGCCATCGAGTTTGGCAAAATCGTGTCCTCCAAGACCACATCCCCCTATAACCAATGGTTTTGTGAAACAAATGCTAAAATTCTGCGCATCGGCTTGGTATCAGGTGACTTTAACAATCATCCGGTGGGGGCGTTCCTTGAAAACATCCTGGCAAATATCAACCCTGCCCTGCTTGAGTTGTATGCCTACCCGACACAGGCAAAAGTTGACAGCCTGACTGACCGGATCAGGCCACATTTCAAGTGTTGGAAATCACTGGCCGGGCTGAATGACCGGCTTGCGGCACAACTGATCCACTCTGACGCTATTCACATACTTATGGACCTCTCCGGTCATACCGAACACAACCGCTTGCCGGTATTTGCGTATAAACCTGCACCAATCCAGGTTACCTGGCTGGGTTATTCCGGCACCACAGGCCTGGATCAGATTAATTACATACTTGGCGACCCCTATGTCACTCCCCATGCTGAGGCAGGCCATTTCAGCGAAAACATCTGGCAGCTACCAGAAAGTTACCTCTGCTACTCAGAGCCGGACATTGATGTTGATGTTGCATCCTTGCCCTCAATAACAACGGGACAGGTCACATTCGGCTGTTTCAACAACCTGGCCAAAGTTAATGATCATGTAATTGCAATCTGGTCAAGAATCCTTCATGCAAGATCAAACTCTTCGCTGTTTCTTCGAACAAGTCAACTGCAGGACAGCGCTGTTCTCGACAGCATCCTGCAGCGTTTCAGCACACATGGCATCAAAGCAGACAGACTTATTCTGGATGGCACATATTCAAGCCGTACAGAGCTCTTCAGAGCCTATCATCAAGTTGATATTGCCCTGGATCCATTCCCATACAACGGCACAACCACCAGCGCTGAGGCACTCTGGATGGGTGTCCCGGTGCTGACTATGCGCGGTGACCGTTTCATCTCCCATGTGGGCGAGAGTATTTTGACCAACGCCGGTTTGCCTGAATGGATTGCGGCTGATGAAGATGATTATGTCGCCAAGGCGGTGGAGTTTACTTCCGACCTGGACAGTCTGAGCCGACTAAGGGCGGGACTGAGGGAGCAAGTGCTGGCATCGCCGTTGTTTGATGCACCGCGCTTTGCCAGGCACTTTGCGGACGCCATGTGGGGGATGTGGGAAAAATATCTTCAGAAATCTTGAAAATGGAAAAGGCGGGACTCACACGGAGGCGCGGAGAACACGGACCTGCATGACTAAACATCACGGTCATTTCACCACGGGGGTCACAGAGCAAGCAGAGATTTGCCATAAAACATCTGTTAACCACTGAGAACTCAGAGAATTCAAAGAAATCGCTACAGAATTTGTTTATTCAGATTCACTCGTTTGATGAAATCGTTAAGTTTTCTGCCCGATATTCCTTCTCAATAAACTCTGTGTACACAGTGGTAAAATGCTTTTTGAAGGATTAAATATGGCAGGCAAAAACACGATGAATGACGAACACTTCCAGACGGCACTCGCTCTCACAGAGCTCACAAAACCCCATAAAGTGTCATTCCGGCAGGTTTCTGGCCGGAATCCAGCTTTTAACCTGTTGAAAAGAATGGATCCCCGACAGAACCCTTCGGGGATGACAATCTTTTTGCAAGAGCCTCTTATGGCAGAAAAATCGTACAGGAGCCATAACCCCTCTTGTTCTCCCCTTATTTAAGGGGAGAAACCTACTGATTGAGTAAATTGGCTGTTGCTCCCCCTCTTAAGCTAAGAGGGGGTCGGGGGGAGTTGTGATGCTTTGTTGAATTGTCTATCTCCGCATTCTGTGGCATGAAGCTTGTCATTACTTAGCTTGATTCAGCTTGTGCAGAAGCTTGCTCACAGCATCAAGCAACCCGGGAAGATCATTATGGATGGTGTTCCAAACAATTTCCAAATCAACACCAAAATATTCATGTATCAATAAGTTTCTGAAGTCCTTTATATCCTGCCAAGGTACTGTTGGATCCAGTTGTTTTAGATCCATATCAAGCTTTGAAACTGCCTCTCCAATAATTTCAAACTCGCGAATGACGGCGGTATAGCGCATGCGCTCACCACAAAAACTTTCATAGCTGATGCCGTCCGCATATTGAAGAATCGCAGCACCAGAATCCAGGATATCTTGCAGATAAAGCAGGCTGTGCCTGTCAGACATAGATAACCTCTTTTCTGACTTGCTCGCGCACAAGAGGCTTCAACGCACTCTCAATTCCCAAATCCACCCTTTTGCCAAAATATGCTTCCAAATGACGCTTGAAGCCCAGAAAGTTTTTCAACGATTTTTTGTCCGGTTGCATCTCAATGGCAAGATCCAGATCAGAGTCCTTGCCGGCATTATCCCTGGCATAACTGCCAAACAATCCAATTCTTACAACACCAAATTGCTGTTCAAAACTGCTTTTGTTGGTCCGCAGATATGTGAGCACATCCTCTTTTGTCATGAACCACCTCAACAATCATAAAAAAAGGAGCAATTTTGATGAAAAATATTTCCAGACGGCACTCGCTCTCACAGAGCTCACAAAACCCCATAAAGTGTCATTCCGGCAGGTTTCTGGCCGGAATCCAGCTTTTAACCTATTGAAAAGAATGGATCCCCGACAGAACCCTTCGGGGATGACAATCTTTTTGCAAGAGCCTCTTATGGCAGAAAAATCGTACAGGAGCCATAACCCCTCTTGTTCTCCCCTTATTTAAGGGGAGAAACCTACTGATTGAGTAAATTGGCTGTTGCTCCCCCTCTTAAGCTAAGAGGGGGTCGGGGGGAGTTACGAAACTTTACTGAATTGTTTCTGCTCCGCGAGCTCTGTGCCTCTGTGTGAAACGCATTATCAGGCATTATTCAAACGGATTACGCAGCACAATCGTCTGGTCACGACGCGGCCCAACCGATACCAGCGCAATCGGACAGCCGGCCAGTTCCTCCAGCCGTTTCACATAGGCCTGCGCATTGGCTGGCAGTTCTGCAAAGGTTTTTGCCGCGGTTATGTCACAATTCCAGCCCGGCAGCTCCTCATAGACCGGTTGGCAATTTTCAAATGCCTCCAGCGCCGCCGGCAATGTCTCCAACTGTTTGCCACCCAGCGTATAACCGGTGCAGACCTTGATCGTATCAAAACCAGACAGCACATCCAGCTTGGTCAGCGCAATGCCGGTCAGGCCGTTGACGCGTACCGCGTAGCGGATCACCATGGCATCGAACCAGCCGCAACGGCGTGGACGGCCGGTGGTAGCACCGAATTCACCGCCAATACTGCGCAGTTTTTCCCCATCGGCATCCAGCAGTTCGGTCGGGAAAGGGCCACTGCCCACCCGGGTCACATAGGCCTTGGAGATGCCGATCACTTCTTCAATCCTGCGCGGACTGACGCCGGAGCCGGTGGCTGCGCCGCCGGCACAGGTTGAAGAAGAAGTCACATAGGGATAGGTGCCGTGGTCAACATCCAGCAGGGTGCCCTGGGCGCCCTCGAACAACAGCTTTTTGCCGGCCTGCAGCTCCTTGTCCAGCACCAGCGACGTATCAGCCACATATTTGCGCAGCAGATCGGCATAGGCGCTGTATTCGGCCAATATTTCGTCAAAGCTGAAAGGCTCAGATCCAAGTAGATGCTGCAACAGGAAGTTCTTTTCAGGCAGGAACTCATGCAGCTTGCGCTCAAAGGCCTCACGGTTGAGCAGGTCCATCAGCCGGATGCCGCGCCGCCCGATCTTGTCCTCATAACAGGGCCCGATACCCCGACCGGTGGTGCCGATCTTTTTGTCGCCGCTTTTGGCCTCACGGGCCACATCAATACGCTTGTGGTATGGCATGATAATGTGCAGCGACTCTGAAAGCAAAAGCGCGGCATCGTCCTTGATCCGACCGGTTTGCTTCAGCTTGTCGATCTCTGCGATGAACACCTGCGGGTCCAGCACCACCCCATTGCCAATGATACAACGCTTGCCTTCGTGCAGAATGCCGGAAGGAATCAGGTGCAGCACCACCTTTTCATCACCAACCACCAGGGTATGCCCAGCATTGTTGCCACCCTGGTAGCGCACGATATCGTCTGCATATTCCGTATAGATATCAACAACCTTACCCTTGCCTTCATCGCCCCACTGGGCACCGACTACCACCACGTTTGCCATATATTTTCTCTCCCGATTA